>NZ_JAIQDD010000110.1:0-747 GCF_020036995.1 Corallococcus sp. AS-1-12
AGTGAAGGGTTCCCTGCGCAGCATCGAGGCCGCGTTCACCAAGCTGGCGGCCCGTCCTGCAGACCCCTGGGGCTGGAGCCTCACCGGCGTCTTCACGCGCTACCTCGACCATGGGGCCAAGCCGGTGACGTGGCTCCATGGCGCGCTTGGGAGCGCCACCGCGTTGACGGAGGTGGCCACGGAAGTCGGCGACACGGACATGGAGCTGGGCCTGCTGCGCATGACGGGGCCGAAGCTCCAGGCCGCCCAATTCGGAACCCTCCTCCTGGCCACCTGGGTGGACTTCCTGCACCTCGCGGACGCCGTGCTCCGAAACTGCCCCATGTGCAGCGCAGAGAAGCTCTTCACGGACCTGCATCGCGTGCAGGGACTGATGGAGCCCACGCTGACGGACCTGGCCTCACTGGACCCGGAGCGGGTGGAAGCGGCGACGGCCGCGATGCCCGAGCTGATGGGCAAGCTGACCCGCGAGTTCGACACGCTCCAGCGGGACACCCGCGCGACCATGAAGCTCGGCGGGCAGGTCATCGCGGCGATGCAGGCGGTGGAGATGGTCACCATGATCTCCACGATGAAGCTGGCCATGCCACGCGTGCCACCCGCGGCCCCCGCGACGCTCGGCGTGGGCCTCGTGATGAGCTCGGGCGGAGTCATGATGGGCTCGCGGATGGTGGTCTCCGCCGAGTGGGTGGAGATGATGCGAAGGCTCGTGCAGGCGGGCGTCATCTCCGGCTCCGCCGCCAGCGC
>NZ_JAIQDD010000111.1:0-730 GCF_020036995.1 Corallococcus sp. AS-1-12
CTCTCGCGGCGCGTAGCTCAAGCTCCGGCCACGCCCGGAGGCGCATCCCGTGGTCAGCAGCACCAGGGCCAGCAAGAGGGCGTCAGCGCGCATTGTCCACCCCCAGGCCCACCGAGGCGAACGCCCCTGGGCGAAGAGTCCCCTCCGGCGTGGGGAAGAGCAGCGTGCCGCCCGTTCCCATCGCATAGAGCTTCCCTCCCAGCACTCGCCAGCGGACCTCGGCGGACCCCAGGTAGCGCGCCCCTGGCTGTCCCATGCCCACGCACAGCCCCTTCACCGCCACTTCGAGGCTGCGCGCGAAGAGCTGCATCGCCACGCGCCCATCCACGTCGAAGCGGCCCCACGAGAAGGCTTCCGCGCCCAGCGACACCTTCAGGTGCTTGGAGAGGCCGCCGTAGCGGACCGCGTCCCAGCCCACCTCCGCCTCGACATAGGCCGAGTACCCATCCGGGAAGGCGGCCTCCGACAGCGGAAGTCCCTCTGGCCCCGCCGCCTTGAAGCGCGCCAGCTCATAGTCCGGGCCGAAGAGTCCCTGGCGGAAGCCGCCGTGCTGCCTGCGCATCTCCAAGCGCAGCCGCAGCTCCAGCGTGGGCGTCAATGCATCCGCGCCCGCTCCCATCACCGCGCCCCATGCGCCGCCCTTGCCGGGCCGTCCGCCCCAACCGGCAAGCAGGTGGGCCTCGAAGCCCGGCCGCACCAGCACCACGGCGGTGCCGTCCAGATGCGCCAG
>NZ_JAIQDD010000112.1:0-687 GCF_020036995.1 Corallococcus sp. AS-1-12
GTCTGCCCCCTCTGCCGCAGGCTCGTCGACGACTCGAACCTGCCGCGCGGCCCCTCACGAATCTGATCAGGTGGTACAAGAGGCCTGCCCTCATGGTCGAGGAAACTATACCCATTAGTCCTTTGGCCGGGTGGAGATTAACGGGCGGGCTTCCGCTGTTGCTCCGGATATGAGGGGACAGACGAGACGCCAGGAACTGAAGCTGATGCAGGCGGACAGCGCAGTACTGAAGGCGCTGACGCACCGAGGACGCGAGTCGGTGCGGGTGTTGCGACGAGCCCGAGTGCTGCAACTGCTAGCGGAGGGCTGGACGGTTGTGGGTGTGGCCGAGGCGGTGGGCGTCACTGAGACCACGGTGCGCACCGTGCGCAGACGCTACCGGGAGGAGGGGCTCAGCGCAGCGCTCCATGAGAAGCCGCGGCCCGGGGCGGCGCGCCGTCTCACGGAGAAGCAGGCAAGCGAGGTGGTCGCCATGGTGTGTGCACTTCCGCCCGAAGGGCGTGCCCGCTGGACGGTCCGCCTCATTACGCAGGAAGCAATCCGCCGGGGCCTGGTTCCGGAGGTTGGACGGGAAACCGTGCGCGAACTCCTCCTGCGTCATGACTTGAAGCCGTGGCGGGAAAAAAACTACGCCGGCAAATATGGCCTGAGCCCCAGGTGTTGCCCCTCTGAGAGGAGGAGCACCAT
>NZ_JAIQDD010000113.1:0-686 GCF_020036995.1 Corallococcus sp. AS-1-12
AACATCGCCTGGAAGAGGGCGCTGCGGCTCAGGTCGCGCACGGGCTGGAGGGTCTCCACCAGCTTCTCGAACGGCACATGTTGGTGCTCGTAGGCCGCGAGCGTCGTACCGCGTACCTGGGCAAGCAGTTCGCGGAACGTCGCCCGGGGTTCCATCCGCGCGCGCAGGACCAGGGTGTTGATGAAGAAGCCGATGAGGCCTTCGGTCTCCGCCTGGGTGCGGCCAGCAATCGGCGAACCCACGCTGATGCCGTCCTGTCCAGAGTAGCGGGACAACAGCAACTGCCAGGCGGCGAGCAGCAGCATGAAGGGCGTGGCGCCTTCCCGTTGGGCCAGGGCCTTGAGCGCTTGCGAGACCTCCGGAGGAATTCGCACGTCCACCGTGGCTCCACGGTGTGACTGCACGGGCGGACGCGGGCGGTCCGTGGGCAGGTCCAGCGCGGATGGTGCACCCGCGAGCTTTTCCTTCCAGTAGGCGAGCTGGGTCTCCAGCGTTTCGCCCTGGAGCCACTCCTGCTGCCAGACGGAGAAGTCCGCGTACTGCACCGGCAGCGGCGCGAGGGTGGGCACCTGCCCCGCATGGAACGCCGCATAGAGCGCGGTGAGCTCGCGGACGAGGACGCTCATGGACCAGCCGTCGGAGACGATGTGGTGCATCGTCACCAGCAGCAGGTGCTCCGCGTCACC
>NZ_JAIQDD010000011.1:0-246605 GCF_020036995.1 Corallococcus sp. AS-1-12
GTGATTGCTGGTGTGCGTTTGAGTGCAGGAGCTTTTGCGGTTGTCCATCTGTTTGCTGGATGAACTGGGCGCGCCCCAGCGCGGTCGCGAATGCTCCCGCGTAATCCTGCGTGGGTAGGCACGCATCCACCTCGACGCGCGCCGCCTGCTGCCCAGGGCGGTGCGTGCGCGCGAGGAGCTGCGCCCAGAGGGCGCCATCCGAGGGCGGCGTCACCACAAGGTTGCGGCAGAACTGCTGGAGATTCTTCCCCGTCGCATGGGCTTTGATGCGCGCGACAGCGGACTGTCGGGTCGCTATTCTTGGAGGATGGCGTCGTGCATGCCCATTCTTCCGCGAATATCAAGAGAATCGTGATTTCAGCCCAGGCGATTCAACCGAGTGACAGCACTCCTGCGGTGGCGGTGGTTGCAATGTAGCGGTTGGACGCGACTCGTTCTTCCAGGCACTTAGGAGAGCGAATCAGAGCAGCCTTCATGGCCCCAGTAGTTGGGTTGCGCCGCTGGCGTGAGCTTTTTATAGGTTGAGAGCGGAGGAATCATGGTCACCATGAACATGGCGTCCCAGTTCTTCGCTGTGCTCGCGAAGGAGGTTTCGTCGCTGCAATTCAAGGGGTATTGGCTGATTCGGGTTGCTCAGGTCTCGGGAGGGCACGTGAGTCCCGGCGATCAGCCTGCGACAACGGGGTCGCAGCCGACTCACCGCGGTGAAAGGGCACATACATGGCCCCGCCCGGCCCCCAGCACCCGCCCCACAACGACGACAACAACGACAACAACAACAACAACAACCTGAGCGCTCGGATCTTCGCCGCGCTCCTGTACACGGATATCGCGCTCCAGAGCGTCACGAAGCTGTGGGCGTTGACCCACGTCCAGCGGTCCGACGCACCGGAGTCGTCGCTGTACGTGGTCGTGGTTCTCGTCAGCATCGTCGTCTACATCGTCGTCAAGGTGTGGCCGACGAAGTAGCTTGTTGCCCAAAATCGCGCAGGCTGCTCCGTTACCCACATGAGTGCGGTAACGGAGCTTGTTGCGTCAGGCGTCCGCCTCATGACCACAGGAGCTTCTGTGGCTGACCATCCGTTTGCTGGATGAAATGCGCGCGCTCCCGAGCAGTGGCGAAAGCCGTCGCGTAGTCCTCCGTATGGAGACACACCTCCATCTCGACGCACGCCGCCTCCTGGCCGGGGCGGTGTGTCCTCGCGAGGAGCTGCTCCCAAAGGGCACCGTCCGAGGGGGGCGTTACCACGAGGTTGCGGCGGAACTGCTGAAGGTTCTTCCCCGTCGCGTGCGCCTTGATACTCGCGACGATGGAGCGCCTCCCGCTCTCTTGGAGGATGGCCTCGGATGCCACACGCCCTCCGCCGTAGAAGGGCACGCCAGCGGCACGGGCAATGCGCTCACCCAACTCCGGAAACTCCACCCAGACGATTCCTACCTGGGTCCGCGCCCACTCCGCCGCGTCCTGAACCAGGAAGTCCGACACCCACACGGCCTGGGGCTCTGGCTGCACCGCGTCGTGAATCTCCGCCCATTCTGTCCACGTCGCGGCCTCCCACACCGGCTTGTCGCCCTCATAGGGCGGTACCATGTTCGCGCGGATGGCAGCCTTGGTGAGCAGCCCAGGCGAGTCTAGGTGCTCACGCCGCTCGCCCTTCAGCTCCTCCCACACCTCCTTGTTCCAGGCCTTCCGCTTAGCGAACCACTCCTCGATCAGCTCGGGTGATTCGCCCCGGGGATAGCGCCAGCGGTGGAAGAATCCGGCCGACAACTGTCGCGCGCAAGCCATGGCCTGGAGCTGCTCCTGGAACTGCTCGCCGTCCGGTCGCTCGCCACCATGCGCCAACTCGATGAGCGCCAGTAACTCGGCGGGCACCGGCCCCGGGTAGCGCGGGCGGATGATGAGCGGCTTGTCCAGGGCGCTCTCGTCCGTGGCGACGACGCCGCGCGTGTCGTTGCGGCGGCGTCGGAAGCCCTCGCGGACGTGCTCCTCGGGCTCGCACAGCCGCTCCAGCGCGCCAGGTGGGGCAATCACCTTGCCCGGGTCCAGGGCCGTGCCCCATTCCTCCACGACGTGGTGGGCCAGGGGTAGGGGCGAGCCGTCGCGCAGCGCCAGCCGCGACAGGTGCGCGTAGTCCTTGATGCTCTTGGATGCGAACGTGCCGGACAGGGCCACGAGGCGCGTCTCTGGACGCTTCTCGAAGTAGCGGAGGAAGCGGCCGGTGCGCGAGTCCTTCGGGTCCTTGAGGTTGTGCGCCTCGTTGAGGATGACGAGGTCCGGGCGGATGCGCTCCAGCAGGTCCGTGGCTTCCTGGCTGGACAGCTTGTTGTAGGTAATGACGTGCAACACCGGCAGGCCGGGCCGGAACCAGCGCCCGCCCGCGAGGTTCGGCAGGCGCCAGTGAGCGCCGTAGTAGTCCCACTCCGCCGTGAATTGGGGCAGCAGGTTGGCCGGGATGAAGAGGCAGGCCACGCGGCATGCCGGCATCACCATGGGCATGAGGAAGGTGGTCAGCTCCTTGCCGCGGCCGGTTCCGATGGGGCCCAGCAACCCGCCCACGCGAGACGCTTCAAGCCGCGTCAGGGCCTGGACGCGCCGCAGCCGCGTGGGACATGGACGGGCAGGGGAACTGGCCGCGCATCCACACGGGCCCGCAGGGGCGCGCAGATGGGCCTCCAGCGCCACGACGTCTGCCGCTGGTCACGTCGCCCGGGCAGGGGACGGCGGCGGGGGCACGCGGAGGCGCTTGAGAATCTTCACAGGCGGCCCTCGCTACCAAACGCCCCGGACGAACTGCCCCGTGCCACACAGCGGTTCCAAGGACTCCACTGCAACCCGCAGCAGCTCCCCGCCGGCCATGCCCAGGGAGGCGTAGGTCCCAGGCTCGGGTGGCTCAGCGGGGAGGGTGGCGGCCAGGACGCCCTTTCGCTTCCCGCAAGCCAGGGCGAGTCATTGAGGGCGACGCGGATGTCGTAGCGGCGAGCGGCCGGCAGGGGCCGGGCTGAATGTCAGACGTGTGTCCTTTGCTCTCATCGGAGGTGTCACTCCCAGGGGGCGTGGATGCGCATGATGCGAGGTGGAGCTGTCTGGCTATGGCTGCTCTGGCCGGTGGCCGCATGGGCCGAAGGCGTCCCGGAGGTGTCGCCCGTCAAGGAGGCACGGCGCCCAGTGGACGAAGCCTGGCGAAACCTGCTGCGCGTGGAGGCGACAGCTTTATCCCTCCTGCCGCGCGCGGGCGAAGGCACGGACCAGGGCTTCGTCCAGGTGGAGCCCACCCTTGTCTTCGAGCGAGGTGAGGACTTCGGCCTCAATCTGGGCACTCCCGTGCGGCTGCGCCTCTGGGGAGGTGACGGGACCGCGGGCTTCGTGCGACGCGAGGACTGGGACAGCGTCTCGGACTTCGGGCAGGTGGTGCGCGCCCTCAAGCTGGGCTCGGACAACGCCCCCGTGGGCGTCTGGTTCGGCGCGCTGGAGGGCTACAGCCTGCTGTCCGCGCACCTCGTGCGGCGTTACGGAGGACGTCTCAACCCGGACTACCACCCGGCGGGCGGCTTCCTCACCGGCACCCTGGGGCCCCTCTACACGGAGGCTTTCGTCTCGGACGTGCTGGGCGCGCGCCTCATGGGCGCCGAACTCTCCCTGGACATGGAGCACGTCTTCTTCGGCCCACCTCGCGAGAGGGCGCGTTACACGCTGGCACTGTCGGCGGTACACGACTGGGGCCGCGCCGGAGGCCGGACGCCCTCGGTGACGCTGGCGCACCTGGATGCCATGGCCGTGGTGGTCGTGCGGCCCACGTACGAAGTGCACGTCCAGGCGGGCTGGGGTGGCCAGCCGGGTGAAGGCGGTGCCTGGGGCGCGGTGGTGGGCGCGGGCGTGGACGCGAGGACGCCCACGCTGCGTCTGCTGCTGCGTCTGGAGGGGCGTCGGCAGCACGGCGGCTTCCGTCAGGGCTTCTTCGGCCCGGACTATGAGCTGGCGCGCTTCAAGGCGGCGGGGCCGGAAGGCGTGGCGCTGGCGGAGGCGTCCTTCCCCGACGGGTACTCGGCCTATGGGGAGGCAGAGGTGGGCTGGGACGCGGTCCACTCCTGGGGCGTCCACAAGCATCTGAAGCTGTCGCTGGGAGTGGAGGCCTTCACCTGGGGCCGCTTCGACGTGGACGGGCGCGCGGCGGTGCAGCTCTTTGAGCGCTCCGTGGAAGTCGCCTTGAAGGGGCTCGCGGTGGGGGCGGGACAACCTGGAGCGCGCTACCTGGGCGGGGCGGAGCTTCGCTGGCGTTTGTTGGGCGGGAAGCTCTACGCCATGGGCACGGCGGGCACGCTGCTGTTCCCCGAGGGTGTGGGCACGTTACTGCCGGGTGCATTCGCCTCGCTGGGCCTGGGGGTGGACAATGCGCGCTGACGTCCTGCTGCTGGCCCTCGTTACGTTGTCGACGGGGTGCGTTTCGGTGTCGCCCGCGCCTCGTCGTGGCCCGAGCTTGAGCTACACGCAGCGCGCAGCCCCCACACCCGCGTGGGAGCAGTCGCCGCAGGAGGAGGTGCCCCCCACTCGGGCCTCATCGCGAACCTCCCTTGTGACTTCCGGGGAGCGCATGGCGCGCCACCGGAATCTCCGAGAGGACACGTCGGGAATGGCTGGGGCCGTGGGCGGCGGCCTCGCTCCCCGTGACGCGAGGGATGACGCCTGGGAGAAGCTCCTGACGGACGCGGGGTTGGAGGACCAGGACGCGCGCCCCCTGGTGGGGGGCTCGCTGACTCCCACTCAGGCCGCGCGGCTGCTGGAGCAACTGATTCGGAAACCCGTGACGATGGGCGCCTTCCCGCGTCGCATGACGGCGGGCTTCCTGCTGCGCGAAGTGCTGGAAGGCGGGGAAGTCTCGCGCGAGGAGTTGCTGCATCGGGTGGAGCGCTTCGCCCGGGAGCAGATTGCGGTGCTGCGGCCGGATGGATACCTCGCGTGGGCCCTCGACGGGAACACGCAGCAGAAAGTGGCGTCCGTTGAGTGGAAGGAGGGTGTCTTCCGCGCGGGCAACTTCGAACTGGGCCGCTTCTACAGCGGCAAGGGCGGCGTCTTCCGTGCCGTGGACGAGCAGTTGCAGCCTTCGGATTGGCGGCCCCTGGCCGAGGTGTACAGCGACGCGGACGTCGTCAGCCGCACCTTGGATGGAGCCGAGGATGCGTTCGTGGAGCTGTACCACGCGCTGGGCCAACTGCTGACGCGCCCCGTGGACAGTCTCGCGGGGCTGAGCAATCTGCCAGGAGGCGTGGCGGCGCTCATCACGTCATCGCCCATGTACTGGGAGCGCTTCCAGTCCATGACCCGTGGTGAGCAGATCCGCGAGGTATCGCGGCTGACGACGGGCCTGCTCATCACCG
The DNA here is from genome assembly GCF_020036995.1 of Corallococcus sp. AS-1-12. Taxonomy (NCBI): domain Bacteria; kingdom Pseudomonadati; phylum Myxococcota; class Myxococcia; order Myxococcales; family Myxococcaceae; genus Corallococcus; species Corallococcus sp. AS-1-12. The sequence continues at coordinate 5,377 of NZ_JAIQDD010000011.1, forward strand.
GGGGCGCGGCTTCGGCTACGACGCGGACGCTGAAGGGGATGGCGCTGGGTGCGGAAGTCTCGGTGCCGGTGCTCTCGCTGACGGCGGAGGGGACGCTGGCGTTGGAGCGTGTCGCGGCGCCAGCAGGGCGCGCGGCTGCGGCACTCAGCGGCGGCCCTGGGGCGTCCATCATCCTCCAGCGGGCCAGCACGGCCTCGAAAGGAGGAGCACCTTCCCAGGGGCCGGGGCAGTGGGGGCCCGCGAAGGAGTCGATGTCCACGCGCGCCCGGCGCTACCAGGAGCAGATTTCGGGACACTCGGCGGATGACGCGTATTGGGTCGGGGGCGCGAGCCCGCAGGCCGGCGGCGTGAAGTTCGACGGCTTCAAGGACGGCGTGCTGCTGGAGGCCAAGGGGCCCGGTTACGCGAAGTTCTTCGAGGGGCTGGAGCCCAGGGAGTGGTTCCGGAGCTCCGGAGCACAGGGGCTCATTGACCAGGCCCAGCGACAGAGCGACACGATTCGGGGTATGGGCATTCCCATCGAATGGCACGTCGCGGAGAAGCATGCCGCGGATGCCATCCGGAGGCTTCTTGAGGACGCGGAAGTCAAAGGCATCAAGGTCATCCACACCCCGGCGCTGTAGGAGAGAACAACGTGACCGGTAAGTCCGAACCTGAGACCTACCCTGAAAGCTACACGGCTGGCGCCTACTGGGGCCCGCGTCAGGAGTCACCCGAGGCGTGTGCTCGACGAACAGCAACCTTCCTCAACCTCCTGGCTTCGTGCGACCCCCTTCTGGCCCAATGGTACAAGCCAGCCAGGTCACGCAAGGACGCGCGCAATGTGCCCCTCATGCCGCCTGATGTGCCCACCTTGACTGAGCTGTTCCAGCGAGGCGTCAACCGCGAGAAGGGAGGGCCGGCCATCGAGCGACTGGGTTTTCGCTTCTCCTTCGACAACGGTGGGAGCGGTGATGATTTCGCGAGTCTGCGCATCAATGGCGGGATGTCTTCAGAAGCCGCTTCCAACCACTGCGTGCTTTCCCTGCCATCGAAAGGCGCGAATGCGGGCCGGTTGCTCACGACGCCGGTGCTAACGGACGTGGTGCGCGGCATGGTGTCTTCCTGGGAGCCGGATTGGGCGTTGGCAGGCTCCAGCGCCTACAGAATGCAGTACCGGGAGCCCGACTCGGCCCCCTTTTCCTTGGGCTGGATCACGTACCTCTCACGCCGCTGCGGCACGGTGCCGCCGCTTCCAGCTCCGGTGCGCATTGAGCCGGTGGAGGACAAGGGCACGCTCATCCTCCTGACTCCGGAGCGCTTCACGGTGGCCAATCCAGCGCATGTGGCGCTGGCTCGACGGGTGCGCGAGTTGCTGGTCAGGGCGGGCCTCATGCAGGCCAGTTCGTCCTGACCCTCGGACGCGGAACGAGCACTCGCCTCATGGCGAAAAAGAGGTGAGGGGAAAACACCGTCCCGCACGTTGGTTCGAGCGGAAATGCAGAAACGCTTTCCGGAGCCCCACGCCCATCCCGGGCGCGGAGGCCTCAGCCAACGGCTTGAGGGGACAACACCATGAAGCGAGCGTCCATCGTTGTTTCGGCGGTGATGATGTCGGTCGGATTCGCCAGCACGGCCCTGGCGGCCCCCATCACGGTGAATGGCTACGTCTGCGCGGCGACGTACACCAAGCAACCCAACACCACCTACGGCCAGGGCTACGTGGTCGTGCAGGTGAACACCGCGGCGAACTGCACGGGGAGCTTCGTCGGCAGCTACTACTACCTGGGCTCGGGCGCCTCGGCCGGTGGCTACCAGTACAGCGAGGCCGAGCGCCTGGGCCTGTTCGAGCGCGCCACCCAGGCCGCCACCCAGGGCACGTCCGTCAGTCTGTATGTGGAAGCCGCGGGCATCGGCATCCTCAACACCACCTACCGCGGCAACTGACGGCGGACGGGCCTTCGCGCTCCTCTGCGCGGAGTCCTGCTCCCGCCTTGATGCGGCTTCGATGAGAAGCCTGGCAATCCACCACGGGTTGCCAGGCTTCTTCCCTGGCCTCAACCCCTCTCAGAGGTCGAGGCCGTTGCTCAGCAGTCCTTGCAGAACAGGTGGGCGAGCCATTTGAAGAAGCGGCAGAGGAGGCTCTCCGTCACCGGGAAGATGGGCAGCGGCGCGGAGGCCTTGCCGTGCGCGAAGTGGATCGTCACCTGGGGCTTCTGGCCGAGCGGGTAGTACAGCACCTGGTGGTAGGTGCCATCGAGGTCCTGGGTGATGTCGCCCTCGAAGGTGCCCACGTCGGACTCGAACTTCAATTCGTCCCCGCGGAAGGGCCCGAGGTGCTCCTTGAAACGGTCCCGGGGGGAGATCGACACCCGGACCGCCGCCATCCCCCGGGGCGCCGGGAGGTCGTGCGTATAGGTGATGATGGAGGACGCCGCGTCCGGACGGATGCCGGCCCAGGTGGAGACCGTCATCACCCGCGTGAAGGCGCTTCCATCCTCCAGCCTGCCGACCGCGCTGATGCGCCAGGTGTAGACGCCTTCCTTGTCGACCCGCGTGTAGACGTTGGCGTAGTCACCGTCGTCCGCCGCGCCGTCATGGTGCGCGCCGTCATCCCGCAGGTCCGAGCTGCCGTCGGGGAAGAGCGCGGGCGGGCCGGGGACCAGCAGGCTGTCGAGCTCCTTCGCCTTCATGAGGACCCGCAGCATGTCTTCCTTGGGCGGTGGCACGTCGCCTCCCTTTCCCGGCTCGGACTGGCGAGGCTTGTAGAGGCCCGAGTTGACGGCCAGGAACGTGCCCAGCGACTCGCCAGGGCGCGCCAGCTCCACCTTCACCCTCGCGCCACGGATGGGCTTGTTCCCCTGACGGAGGCTCGCGGTGACCCGCATCGTGTCTCCGGTGCGGTACTCGCGCTTGTCGAAGGTCACGTCCAGCTTCGTGGTCAGGTCCACGTAGGCGAGGAGGTCGTCCGGCGGAATCACGGTGGCCGCTCCGCCGTCCTTGTGGACGATGCGCCAGAAGGTCTGCGGCACCAGGGCCTCGCCACCGTAGAGCGAGGCGAGGTCGACGGTGACGAAGCCGTGGCTCGTGCAGGCCGCCACGGGCACCGAAATGGGGATGAAGGTGCCGCCAGCCTCCGCCCGGGCGAGCTCGAGGGTGTGCGTCCCCGCGCCCCACTGGACCGCGAAGATGAGCCGGTTCGCCTTGGGCTCGACGGCCACGTACCTCGCGGTGGGTGCGCCGGCATCATCCGGGACGTCCACGCCCATCAGCAGCGCCTCGAGGGCGGCCGGGCTCGCGGCCGAGATGAGCTCCTGCGCCTCCTGCGAGTAGCCCACCATCTGCGCGAACGCCTGCTTGAGCTGCGAGACCTGGGTGATGTTGCGGTACGGGGTGGGCGACGTCGTGTTCGCCCAGCCAAGCTGGTTGAGCACCTCGTCGTCGACGGTGGCCCCGAGCCCGATGGGGTAGAGCGCCATGTTCGCGTCCACAGGGCCCAGGACCGAGCCACCCACCGTGGAGGCGCGCCGGCTGGCGAAGGACTGGGCTCCGGCCGCGACCGCCGAGGGCGTGGACTTCAGATACACCGAGCCGCTGTTCTCGTAGCCGTCGGTGAGCAGCACCACGTGGTACTTCGGCGGGCTCGACGCCGAATGCAGGGGAGCCAGCTTCCGCATCGCTTCGATCAACGCGTCGCCAATCGGCGTGCAGTTGCCCGGAGCGCCGAGGTTGAGGGAACACAGCCCCGGGATGCCCGTTCCGCTCCCGGCGGGAGTCAGGGGCAGCTTCAGCTCGATGCCGACGTCCGGCCCGTAGAACGGGCGCCAGGTGGCCGTCCCATCCTCGAAGGTGAGGATGCCGACGCGGTCCTTCTCGGACACGCCGGCGCGAAGCGCCAGATACATCTGCGCCAGGATCCGGGCCGCGACCACCGCGTTGTTCCACCGCTCCCCCGCCATGCTCCCGGAGCGGTCCAGCACCAGCATCAGGTGCTGCGTCCTTGGGGTGAGGGTCATCGGCTGTGTCGCCGAGGCCGTGAGGAACCCCGGCGTCATGCTGTCACCCTCCAGCCAGGTTTCTAGCGAGAGGGTGACGGTCCTCGACCCATACACGCCAGGCGCGTTGAAGGCATGGGTCTGGCTGGCGCTCGCCGCCGAGGAGAACCCGGAGATGACGATGTCCCCGGTGTAGCTCCATCGATAGAAGGCGGACGTCGGGGGCCCGACCACCGTCCCGAGCCCGTTGGCCAACCCGGCGGTCAGCAGCACCGCGTCCTTCTCCTGCGGCGCCGAGGGCACCACCGAGGAGATCTGCGCCACCGGATCACACATCAGCCGGGTGATGGTGGGGTCGGCGGGCGAGTTGGCGTTCTGGCCGAAGGCCCAGTCCACCGCCGCGTCCGCGGTGATGCGCACCCTCCAGGCCTCGTCCAGGACCTCGGTCGAGTTGACGGACAACGTGCAGGTCAGCACGGTGTTGGCGCCCGCGGGCGAGGACGAGGTGATGACGGTCCTGTTCCCGAAGGTGGAGAAGTCGTTGATGGGGCCGGGGAGGAGGTTCAGGGACGTCCCACCCCGGCTCAGGGTGATCTGCACGCCCGTCGCGCCGCTCGGATACGTGACGGTGAACGGGTGCTCGGACCCGAGGAAGAAGTCGAACTTCAGGTCCGCCTGGATGCGGCGTGAGGCCGTGATGGCATAGCTCGTGGCCCCGAGGCCCGTCGGGCTGATGGCTGGCATGTGTATCCCCCCCGATGTTTCAGTCAGATGTTGGTGATGAGCTGCTTGTAGAAGATGTTGAGGTTGCTTCCCCGGTCGCTCTGCCAGAAGAGCCACGTGGAGCGGTCCACCGCCTGGAGCGCGAAGGGGAGACTGTCGGAATAGGTGTCCGTGGGAGGCGTGGTCACCTGCCGCGTGGGGCTCCAGGCGCCGCTGACGGGGTCGCGACGGGTGTGGACCAGGCGGCCGGGGGTTCCCCGCGCGAAGTAGACCCAGACGCCGCCCGAGGCGTCCTCCACCGCCGAGACATTGCGGTCGTTCGCCGCGCCGGAGGGGAGGGGCTGGGTGAACTCCAGGGCACCGCTGGTGAAGCGTGCCGACCACACCCCGGAGCTGCCCTGCCAGAACACCCAGACCTGTCCCGATTTCGTGGGCAGGATGAACGGGTCTGGAGCCGTGCCCGAGTCGATCGAGAGGCTGGCCTGCATGTTGACGACACCGGACGACGGATCCAGGGTGAAGATCAGCAGCGACGCGGACGACCGGAAGGCGCACCAGACGATGCCGTTCTCCGCCACGGCGGCGTGGAGGCCCACCGTGGACGGGGACGGCGAGAGGGTCACCGGGCTGGCATCCAGCCACGTGCTGTCCGTGTGCCGGTAGCGGCGGAAGCAGTACTGGCTGCTCGCCGAGGTGAGGTTCCAGAGGAACACGGCGATGTTGCCGCTGATGACCACGGTGGGAACGGTCTCGCTCGAGGTGGTGGCGGCCACCGGCACTTCGGTCGCTGTGTTCAGCGTGGCGTAGGGGCCGCGCTTGAAGTGCACGTTGTAGTCACCGCCGTTGCTCATCTCCTGGTACGTGATGAGGATGTCGCCGTTGGGGAGCACCGCGAGGTTGGGGAACGAGTGGGTGTTCCCCGAGGTGACCTGCACGGGCACCTGGCTGAAGCCCGCGGGGACGTTGCCGAGCGACATGCGGCTGATGAACACCTGATAGGTGCCGCCCACCCGGGAGGAATGCCACGCGCCCACGATGCCGTTGCCCTTGTCGAAGGCGAAGGCTCGCTTGGAGATGTCCTGGTTGGGGTCCAGGGTCAACGCCTGGTCCGCCGAGCTGGGGATCTCTCCCCGCAGCAGGGCGTTGATGGCATCCCGGAGGCTGATGGGCGGACGGTCGAGGCCGAGCCGGTAGCGGTCCGGGGTGATGCCCAGCGTGTCCTCGATGAGCGTCGCTGGCGGGGTGAGGAGCCGGCGCGCGCGCAGGTCGGTGACGTCGGTGGAGAGCACGCTCGTGTTCGTGGTGCGGCGGGTCACCCGCGCGATGGCGCAGTAGCTGTGTCCGGCCAGATAGTCGGGATCCGCGGGCGAGGTGAGCTGGGGCACCGTGGTGGACGCCCGCGCGCGGATGACCCACTCGCGCTTGAAGCGGGCGCAGCTCTCCGTGCCCAGGCCGGGGAACACCAGCGAAGGGTCCTCGGCGGGCGTGAGCAGCCGGTCCCAGACATCCACGTAGATGAGCAGGTCGCCGTTGATGCTCGCCAGCTCCGGAACGGTGGGCACCCCCAGGGTGGCGGCCAGCGTGGAGGCCCCCGGCTGGCTGACGTGCAGGGCCTGCTGGCGGAAGCGGAGGTCCGCGTCGAGCAGGATGTCGCGGCCGTCGATGAGCAGGCGCCCGATGTCTCGCAGCGCGTGCTCCACCGGGTCCGTGGCCAGCACCGTGGGGGGCGTCCCGGCGCTGATGAGGAAGTCGTTGGCCAGGCCCTGGCCCACCACGCGGAAGGCGTCGGTGCCCTCGGGGATGCCGTCGCCCACGAACCACTTCAGGTACGCCCGGAGCTCGAACCTCCGGATGTCCTCGTGCTCGTTCCAGTCTGCGTCCACGATGGGAACGCCCTGCTGGAGCCGGACGCCGATGTGGCGCTTCAGGGGGCGGAAGGTGTCGGCGGAGATGATTGCCATGTCGGAGTGCCTCGGTTCAGAAGACGAGCCAGATGGTCCGCTCCAGCGTGCTGGCGGGATCCTTGTTGATGACCAGGTGCGTGACGTAGTTGAGCAGCACGTCCACGCCGTTGAGCCGCGCCACCAGACCGAACTCCCGGAGCGCCGACGTGGTGTGGTTCGCGTCCGGCCAGGGCGGGACGTTGGGGCCCAGCGTCACCTTGATCTGCAGCCGGTTGGTGGGGGTCGTGGTGATGGTGCCGCCATCCAGGAAGTTGATCTGGAACGCGCTCCCCGGATTCGGGACCACGTAGGCGTTCGGATCCACCAGCGCCGTCTGCGCGGGAGTGGCTGGCGGAGGCCCCGCGGCGTCCCACGCGGCGAGCCCCGCTCCCACGGCCAGCCCCTTGATGCCGAGCGTGGTGGTGGGAGTGCCCGCGAGGAAGCCCGCCAGCACGCGCCGGCAGTCGCCCACGATGGCGTTGTTCTTCCAGCCGCGATCCCAGAGCACCTCGCCCCGGGCATCGCGCAGTACGTCCCTGAACATCCCCTTCAGCCCCTCGGCGGGGTTCTCCACGAGACTCATTCGGGTGGTCTCCTCGGTGCTGTCATTCCGGCGGCCGGTACCAGGTGCGCCGCCGGAGCGTGGTGGGGTCGGTGGAGTCCACCGACACTTCATCGACATGGTTGGAGTGCAGGACGCCCCAGCCGGGCAGCACGGCGGACGTCGAGTCGGTGATGGGGACCGGATAGGCCTCGACCATCGGGTGGTTGTCCGCGTAGCTCTCCACGATGTCCGCGCCCGCGGGGTAGAGCAGCTCCACGACCGGCTCCGGCCGGACGATGACCACCGCCCGCGCGTTGATGGGCAGGAAGCGCGCCAGCAGCGAGCGCAGCCGCTCCACCTCGTCGCCGGTGATCTCATTGCCGACCCGGCCGCGGCTCAGGAACAGGCCCAGCGTGCCGCGCGTGTAGAGGTCGTCGTCCGTCAGCGGCTCGTCCGGGACGCCGCGGGGCTTCTGGGGGGTGTAGGAGAGCAGGTCTCCGAAGGCGCGGCGCTCGCGGTTGCGAACGACGTCGTCCACCGTCACGGTCGTGGAGGCCGCGTACCTGCGCAGCGAGCCCGGGTCCGGGAGGCGCGCGGAGCGGGCCGGTGAGAAGGCCGGTGGAGGCGCTTCGGCTTGTGCGAGCGCGACGCCGCGGTCGCTCCGGAAGCCGAGCCACGTCGTGCCGTCCGGGAAGAGGAGCGGCATGGGGGCCTGGTCCCTCGCCATGTCCGCGGGCAGCGCGTTGAGCGCGCCCGGCGTGCCGGTCGAGGACACCGTGAGCCAGTGCAGCCCGTCGCCTCCCGAGCGGTCGGAGCGGAAGAACACGCGCAGCGCGCCCGCGGCGCCAGGAAGCGCGCCGGGTTCGCGGTCGGCGGCGCGCCCTCCCACCGGGGTCGTGGTGAGCGCCGCCTCCGCCTCCCAGGCCAGCGTCGAGGCATTGAAGCGCCGCTGCCGCAGGGTCCAGTTGTCGTTCGCGTCCAGGCCCTGCCGCTGGCTCCAGAGCAGCCATGCGCGTGCCTGCGAGTCGACCACCAGCGAGGGCTCGACGTTGGCCGCTCCGCCGGCGGCGGCCACGCGCGGCGTGGACCACACGCCGGAGAAGTGGCGCACGTCCAGGGAGGGGAGGCCCTCGGTGGTGCCGACCCTGCGCCAGCTTCCGGTCGCCCCTCGCACCGCCGCGCCCGCCGCCGTGGCCACCCATGTCTCTCCGGTCGGCGAGCACCAGACGGAGCGGATGTCGTTGGAGGGAAGGCCCTCCGCGGTGCCGGAGACCACCCAGGGCCCGTCGCCGCTCCGGATGGCGAGCCCGGAGGCCGTGGCCAACAGCACCGCGTCCCGGGAGTCGAACGCGATGGCCCGGACCGCCGGTGGCGGAGGTCCGCTGACCGGCTCGACGACGCCGTCGCGGAGGATGCTCAGGCCGGAGACGGTGGCCACCCAGGGGACACCGTTCGCGGCGAGCGCCACCGCCATGATGTTGGAGGACGGCAGGCCGCTGTTGGCCGAGGTCCAGACGGTGAGCGCGCCCTCCGGGTGGCGCCGCACGAGGCCCCCCCAGGTGGCCAACCACACCCCTCCGTCCGGGTCGATGGTCACGCGGCGCACGTCGTTGGAGGGCAGTCCCTGGACCGTGGTGAGGACCAGGAGGCCTCCATCGGCCCGCCGGAGCACGGCGCCCGCCGCGGTGGCCATCCAGAGCCCGCCACCCGGCTCGAAGCCCACGTCGCGGATGTCATTGGAGGGAAGTCCGGCGCCGGTGTTGAGCACCACCGCCGTGAGGTTGACCTTGCGAAGCACGGCGCCGCTCGCCGTGGCGATGGCCCAGGTCCCGTCCGCGTCGAGCGCGGTCGCGCGGATGTCATTGGACGGAAGTCCCTGCGCGGTGGACAGGAGAGTGATTGCCCCCGTCTCGGAGCGCAGGGCGACGCCGCCCGCCGTGGCGATGGCCGAGCGGCCCGTCCAGAGCGCGAGCCACACCTTCCAGGGCAGGCCCCGGTGGCCGGCCCACGCGAGGCGCAACCCGCTCACGGTGTCATCCCAGGCCGCCGTTAGATGCGCGTGGCGTCCCGGGCTGACCGTGGGCAGCCAGCCCTCCGCGCTCCAGTCGAGCTCGTCGTCGAAGTCGCCGCGCGCCGGGCCCGCCGCTCCCGGGCCGAAGCCCAGCGCTCGCGCCGCGGTGGACTGGGCCAGGTCGACCTGGAGCGTCGCCGCGCCGCCCGTCGCGAGCGTCTCCAGGCGGAGCGTGCCATCCGCCTCGACCACCGCCCTGGCGCGGGAGAGTTGCGAGGCCACCGCCGTGGCGACCTCGTTCGCCGTGGCCGCCGCCGGGTTGGCGTAATCCGACGCGACGACGGTGAAGGCCTCGGGCCCGCCCGCGCTGGTGGCCACGTGGACGCGGGTCCCCGGCGTCAGCACGAAGGGGCCTCGGCGCGTGCCATGGAGCCGGGCCGGGCTCGCGGCGCGCGGTCGCCCCAGGGCGAAGCGGTGCCGGGCCTCGTTGGCCTCCGGCGACTCGAGCCAGGAGAGCAGGACGCGGCCGTCCGGCAGCGGCGCCGCGGCGGGGGCTCCCCGGGAGACCGTGCTGGTTCCAGGCGCCACGCGCGCGCTCCGCCACGCGTCGTCCACGCGCGTCTTGTAGAGCAACCTCCCCGGCGTCTCGCGCGCCGTCTCCCGTGGCGTCGTGGACTGGGGGCCCACCGACATCAACTGGGGGCGCTCGGGTGGCGCCGCGGCGTCCCGGGCTTCGAAGAAGAGGTAGCCGCGCCCGGCCTGCTGGAAGGTGCTCAGGCGGCCCGCGGGCGCGCCCTCCAGGGACAGCAGGGAGCGGGTCTCGTGCAGCACCCGCAGCGCGGATGACGGGCCCACGCTCTTGGTCGCCAGCAGCACCCGGCCGCCGGACGCCGTGGCGATGAGCTGATCATGCGTGGCGGTGAGCGCGGCGGCGACCTCGGCGGCCGTGGCCGCCGCGAGATTGGCGAAGTCCCCGGACGCGAAGCGCACCGTGGAGGGCAGTCCGCCATCCACCGCGAGCGTCAGGCAGGCGCCGGGATGGAGCGCGAAGGGCTCGGCGGCCGTGCCAAGGAGCTGGGCGGCGGTGGTGCCCGTCCCCGAGACGTCGTCGTTGCCGGGATTGAAGCCGAGCAGGGGCGAGGCGTCATCCGCTCCGCACCACTGTCCGCCGCGCTCCACCGAGGCGAACAGGTTGTACCGGGGCGCCTGATTGGAGCGGACGACCTGCTGGGCGAACTCCACCACCTGGCTCGACCAGCCGGTGTACTGCGTCACCAGGGCCCGGAGGCCGGGAAGGGTGCCGATGGTGGGGTACAGCTTCGCGGCCGTCTTGATCTCATTGCGGTGCCGCGCGGCGCTCGCCGCCTGGTCCAGCTCCCAGCCCAGCCATTTGGCGAGCAGCGGAAGGAAGCGCGCGTCCACCGCGTCCACGTCGTGCAGTTGCCGCAGGCCCTCCGCGCTGGAGCGCAGGGCGCTGAGCGCCGTGCCGAACAGGTCCACCATGCGGCGGAGCTGACCGGAGCGGCCGGCCATCTCCGGGACGGTGTCGTCGCCGGACGTGCTCGGACGCGTCACCACGTCGTGCCGCCGGTAGATCTGCGGCAGCATCTCGTAGAGCGTGCGGCCCATGCCGTGGTTCTCGGCGGGCGTGGCGGTGGCGCGGTAGGGCTCCGGCGGCGCGTCCGCGGGGAGCGCCGGACTGAAGAGCTGGTAGTAGCAGGGCTCCCCCGGCAGCAGGGCTTCGGGCTGCCCTCCCAGGTCGAGGATCTCCACCTGCTGTCGCAGCGCGCGGCCGTCCTCGGCGAGCACCTGCCGCAGCGTGCGGCGCGTCACCTCCACGTTCCGGCCGCTGATGGAGCGGGCCACGGACAGGGCCGTCACCACCTGGCGCGTGCCGTCGTCCCGCCGCTCCTCCCAGCCTGGCAGCTCCGTGACGAGCGCGAGCGGATCCGCGGGCGGAAAGTCGCCGCTGTCATAGACGAGGTAGGCGGCCGGCGTCGTGAGGACGTACTCGAAGTCGCGGTGCTTCCGCCGGAGGATGACGCGAGGCACGCTGGCCAGCGTCTCGCCCTCCTCGGGCCAGAACTCCCAGGACACGCGGACGCGCCGGCCGACCAGGTCCCCCCGCGCCTGGAATCCGACGATTTTCACCGGACGGCCTCCTGCATGCGGACCTTCAGCTCACCCAGACCGGCGATCTCGAACTCACCGACGTCGATGCGGCCGTCCGGCACCACGTCCACCAGGAGCCCCTTGCGGACGAACTCCGGGAGCTGATCCAGGGGCGGCAACGACGCCTCTCGCAGCTTCACGTCCAGGTCCTCCGTCCGGGCTTCGTGCCGGAGGAAGCGGGTGAGGGTCACCGCCTGGACGCCGGGCACTGCCTCGATGCGCGCGTAGAGGTCGCTCAGGTAGATGGACTGACCGAAGTCCACGTTGTCGAACGCCAGCACGTCCCTCACCGCGGCCTCGACGGCCTGGCGGACGGCGTCTCCATGGAAGTGGCGGTCGAAGACGACGTCCGCGCTCAGGTCGATGGGCACGAAGGTGGCGTCGAGCACGTCCACGAACGTGCCCGCCATCCGCTTGGCCTCGAAGTACGCGATGAGCCGCCGCCGCAGGTCCTCGGGGACCGGGCGCACGGTGGTGCCCTCGGGCGCCACGTACAGCTCCACCACGTTCCAGCCCCGGCTGCGGGCGCGAACCTTGGCCACGCCTCCGGCGCGGTGGGCCTGCACCACGTAGTCGTCCAGGGTGACGGCGCGCTGGCCGGAGCGGAACGCCAGCGGGCCGAAGCGGATCGCGTCCGCGAGCGACTCGTGGTCGGTGCCTCCCGCGGCCGGCAGGAGGTTGGTGACGGAGTCCACCCACTGCGCCAGACCTGAGCTGCGGACCCGGGAGATGGCCCCCGCGGGCACGTTGCCCGCCGCGCCGCCTCCCACGCGGTACGTGGCGCGGAGGTTGTTCACCCCCGCGGGCGGGCGCCGCCCGTAGACGCCGTCGCCGAAGCGCACGCTCGCGCGGTCCTCCTCGTCGAACTGGACGTAGTAGTGGCGCGACTCCGGCGTGGAGAGGCTGGGGCGGCCGTCGCCGGAGTCGTTGTAGAGCAGGCTCTCGCGCCGGTCCCACCGCACCCAGCCGGCGCCGCCCTCGTTCACCTCCACCACCAGCGAGTCGAGGATGAGGGGCGAGCGGGCCAGCGGGAACGACTGGTTCGGCTCGCCCGTGGACGAGCCGAGGATCTCCGACGCGCCGGACGCGCTCTGGGTGACCGGGAGCCCGTCATAGACGCGCTTGCCGCCAGCGATGACCTGCACCTGGTCCGAGTTCAGGTCGATGGTGAACGTCGGCCCCAGGTACTCGAAGAGGAGCTCCCCGGAGGCGCCGCGCGCCGAGAACTGGGTGCCGTTCGCGAGGGTCACCACGGGCGACCCGGTGGGCGGACGGAAGGTGATCCGCAGGTCCGCCGAGGCGGGCGCGGGCGGGGCCAGCTCGTAGGCGAGGAGGCGGAGCAGGTGCATCACGCTCCGGCGCTCCGACGCGGTGTGGAGGAAGCTCTCCGCTGCGATGCGGTCCTGGTAGTACAGGACCACGTCGCCCATGTACGAGAACAGGTCCACCAGCAGGACGCCCAGGTCCGCCGGTGAGCGGTCGGTCCACTCCGGCAGGCGGTAGCGCGCCAGCTCCAGCAGCGCCTGCCGGAGCGAGGCGTAGTCCTTGTTGGTGTAGTCGACGGGAACGGACGCGGCGGCCATGGCTCACCCGATCGGGAAGGTGATCTGCGCGCCGGAGGCCGGCTCGTTGGTGTGGAAGTAGTTCAGGCGCAGGTGGAGCGTGTCCTCCGTCTGCGCGACCGTCGCGTCAGCGATGACGACGCGCGGCTCCCATTGCAGCAGCGCGTGCCGGGCCTGGGTGCGGATGAGCTCCGCCAGCGCCTGGTCGTTCGGGCTCTGCGTCAGCGCGTGGAGCTGGCTGCCGAACTCCCGCAGCATGGGCCGCTCGCCGCGCCGCGTGCCGATGATGAGCATCACGTTCTGGCGGATCTTCTGGTCGCCCTGCGCCCAGGAGACGCCGCCTGTCTGGGAGTCGATGCGGAAGGGAAAGCCGAAACCACGGATGTCATCAAGCATGGTGAGACCTCACTGAAGCTTGCCGGTGTTGCTCTGCGTTCCCGTGCCAATCACGACGTTGGACGTGTTGCGCACCGTGACCTGCACCGAGACGACGTCCGCGGCGCGGACGTACTCGTCGAAGGCGGAGGCCAGTCCGTCCGCGACCTGGTCGCTGGACCAGGACTCATCCCTGGCCCGTTTGAAGGTGTCCTTGAGCTTCGCGGCGAGCGTCGTCTTGTTGAGGGCCATGGTGGAGGGGCACTCCTCAGTCGATGGGACAGGGCGGCAGGTCTGGCAACGAGGGCAGGGCGGGGAGTGCGGGGAGGGAGGGCAGCCCGGGCAGCGCGGGCAGTGGCGCGGAGAGGGTGGGCAGCGGCGGCGGCGCGGGCAGTGGCGGAAGCTGCGGGAGCGAAGGCAGCGACGGGATGGCGGGAATGGCCGGCAGTCCCGGCAGCGCGGGCAGCGGCACGGAGAGGGCGGGCAGCGGCGGCGGCGCGGGCAGTGGCGGGGGCCGCGGGAGCGAAGGCAGCGACGGGATGGCGGGAATGGCCGGCAGTCCCGGCAGCGCGGGCAGCGGAACCGACAGCGGCGGCGGCGCTGGGAAGTCGCAGAGGCTCATTCACTTCACCACCACCGAGCTGGTCAGCCCCATTCCGGGCGCGAGCGGTCCGGGCAGCGGCACGGGAGGGCCGCTGGGGCCCACCGCGGTCGCGTGGGTGTGGGCGATGAAGAGGTTCCACATCTGGGCGAACGTCTGGCCCAGGATGGTGGGCTCCGCGGCGTTGGCGCCCAACGCCACCGTCGTCCCCTGGAGGATGATGTTGGTGGCCATGAGGTGCGCGGTGTCACCCTTCAGCTCCACCATGGCGCCGTCCTTGCCCACCATCACCGCGCCGTCGTTGCTGAAGGTGAGCAGGTTGCCGTGCTCCTCCATGAAGGTGGCCTTGCCCTCCTTGGCGTCCAGGAACAGGTGCGAGCCGTTCTTGTTGGACACGAGCACGCCGCCGTCCTTGTCCAGCGCGACGAAGGACGCGTCCTTGTGCTTGATGACGATCTTCTCCTCCCCGTCCGCGTCCCAGAACTCGACGGTGTGTCCCGAGGGCGTGTGGATGACGCGCGTGTCGGGCGGGGACTGCTGGGCGGGCGCGACCACCGTGTCGGGCGGGTACCAGGTGCCCACCCACAGCGGATAGCGGGTGTCGCCGGCCTCGAACTCCACCCACACCTTCGCGCCCACGGGAGGCACGAAGAAGTGCCCTGACGTGAAGCAGGGCCGCGCCCAGACGGACGCGCTGTCCTGGAAGATGGAGGGCACGCGCACGCGCACACGTCCCTGCTTCAGGGGGTCGTCGTTGTCGGTCACCTCGCCGGCGTACTTGCCGTAGAACTTGCCCGCGTGGCGTCGGAGGTCGTCGTTGAGGATCATGGCTCAGCGGGTGGCGACGAAACGGGTGCGGTAGGTGCCGGAGAACGGCTCTCTGGCGCTCGAGGTGCGGGTGAAGACGTGGTTGACGCGGGCGACGTACCAGTCGCCCTCGGCCCAGGCGGAGATGCCCTCCAGGGTGAGGCGCCCCTTGGCGCGGAAGCGGACGGTGCCGCGCGCGGTGCCCTCGCCCACGAGGCCGAGCACGCGCGTCGGGTCCCTGCGCACCAGCCGCTCGGCCAGCGCCGGGTCCGAGGGGAGCCCGGGGAGGAAGAGCTGGGGCACCTGCTCCGTGGGCGAACGGGTCGCGCGCCCCGCCGCCTCGATGCCGGCGTCGTAGGCCATCGCGTCCGAGTCGCTGACCTCCGACAGGCGGGAGCGCACGTCGGCGCTGGCGGAGGGCGGCGCCACCGGGTCGGGAGGCGTCGCGTGGGTGCTCACCGCCTGGCCGGTGGAGGGGTCCACGGTGCTGGTCGTGTAGGCGGGGGCCGCGCCGGACGCGATGCGCTGGTAGCGGAAGTCCAGCAGCTCGGTGAAGCCGGGGCACTGGTGCAGCTTCCCCATCGGCTCGCCGTTCAGCAGGGTGCGCGTGGGCACGAAGTAGAACTTCGAGGCGCCCTCGTTGTACTCGACGAAGGCGCGGCAGTCGTGCTCCACGGCGAGCTGCTGGAGGAAGTCCCAGTCGTTGATGCCGGAGCGGCGCGGCAGCTCGTTGTCCTCGGTGTATTCGGGGTCGGGGTCGGGCTTGATGTTGTCCGCGCTGACGACGAAGCCGTAGTCCTGGGCGCTGACGATGGTGCGGATGATCTCGCTCAGCTTGCCGCGATACGGAGGATCCTCGCTGGGCCGCTCGTGGCGCCGCAGCCGCACGCTGAAGTCCAGCGCGGTGAGGGTCACCCGGCGGCGGCCACCGGTCACCTCGGGGACGGCGCGGGTGACGACGCCCTCGAAGATGACGGCGTGGTCGTCAGACCACCCGAGGTCCACCTTGAGGGTCTGGCCCACGTCGACGATGTGCCCGGCGATCTCGCGGGGGTCGTCCACGACGATGCGGACGCGGTCGATGAGGCGGTCGTGGTCCTCGACGTTGACGGATTGGACCATTCCGCCAATCTCCCCGCCTTGCCACAGCACGCTGATGAAGGGCGTTGGATCCGCCACGTCACACCTTCCTCGTCCGCTGCATCCGGCCGACGTCGGCCGAGGAGGGGATGGTCACCTTCGAGCCGGGGAAGAGGTCGAGCGGGAACTTGAGCGGGTTGGCGTCCGCGATGCGCCACCAGCTATCGCTGGTGCCGAAGTAGCGCCAGGCCAGGTACTCGATGCTCTCCAGCCCCGACATCAGGTGCTGGGACTCACCCGAAGGCGCGGGAGGAGGTGCCGGGCGGATCGCGATGGCCTCGTGCTCCTCGCCGGAGGAATCGAGCACCCGGTTCACGGGCTGGTTGAAGTAGCGGGAGCGGCTGGTGACGGGCATGGTCGGTGCTCCGCGGTCACACGAAGAGGTTGACGATGGGGGTCACCGCGGCGAAGTCGGTGCCGATGCCCGGCCGCACGTAGCTGCGCCCGACGTCGAAGGCCCGCTTGAAGTAGTCAACGACGGGGCCGGCGGAGAACGTCTGCTCCTTGAGCGAGACGGTGACGTCGGCGCGGCTCGGCTTCCCGTCGTCGAAGAACTCCACCATCTTGATGTTGAGGTCGGTCATCACGCAGGTGACCGACAGCCCCCCGTAGATGAGCGAGCACTCCGGCGGGCGCTTCCAGCACGAGGGACTGCCGGCCAGCGCCTTGCCCACGTCGATGATGTCCCACGAGGGGTTCATGAACGAGCGGAGCAGCGCCAGATCCGGCTCGAGGCTTCCCCGCTCCGGATGGGAGAGGTCGGCGTAGTGCTGGCTCCCATCCAGGGGCCCCGGCATGGTCGCGTTGAGCTTGAAGTCCAGCGCGAACGTCCGTTGCTCTCCCTCCACCGGCTCCAATGGCTTGGTGTTGGCCAGGAGCGCGCCAATCTCCTTCACGTCCTTGTTGAGCCCCCCGAGACTGGAGAAGAACCCGGTCGCGGCGGCGAATTGATCAGCGCCCCACTGCCCGAAGCCGTTGGCCTCCTGGTACTTGTAGGTCTTCTTCTCCTGCAACATCTCCGGGTTGAACTGGAAGCGGAAGATGAGGGGCGGGAAGTTGATCAGGCTGGCGAGGTATCCGGTCGAGCGCTCTGGCATGGAGTCCTCCTAGGTGACCTGGGTGACGAGCGGGCCGAGCGCGGGGTTCCAGCCTCGCTCCTCCAGCTCGTGGAACAGCTCGGTGAGCGAGGCGACGGAGAGCTCCGGCGTCTCGATGGAGACGGAGGAGACGCTGCTGGTCGCGCCCGTCGAGGGGGCGGCGCCCGTGGCGGGCGGGGCGATCTGGATGGTGATGGCGTCGATCTCGATGGTCGCTCGGGGGCGGTCGCCGACGGCGCCTGCGGTCACCGCGCCCGGCAGGGAGCTGGTGGCCGCGGTGCCGGACGTGGGCCCGTGGCGGAAGTGCTCGGTGATGGTGCCCAGCAGCGTGTCGAGGCCGCCGGTGCCCAGCCAGCTCTCATAGGCCCGGGCAATGGCCTCGAAGCCGGTGGCGGGCTCGCGCCGGGAGGCCTCCACCGCGGGCGTCAGCGCGGCGGCGAAGTCCCGGGAGCGGTCGCGGACGGTGCGGTAGTGGTCGCCGAGCCGGTCGGCGGCCCGGGCCTCCCGGGCGGCGGCTGCGTCCAGCGAGCCGCTGAGCCCGGACAGCGCGCCGCTCGCGGAGCCGAGGATGTCAGTCATCTCGGAGGTGATGGTGCCCGCGGCCGTCCTCACGCTGTCGCTGAAGACCGTCGCGGCAGGCGCGATGATGGTCGCGAGGTCGGGGAACGCCGGGAGGGGCGCTCCCGGGCCTCCGGGTAACGAGGGGGGCGCGATGGGAGGCGCGGTGATGGCGGGGCCCGTGAAGGGCTTGCCGAACTTCAGCTCCCACAAAGGAGGGATGATCGAGGGGAGCAGTTGCACCACATGCACGATGAACCGGAACACCAGCGAGTCACCCAGCTTGGTGAGCACCACGAAGGCGCTCTCCACCAGCCAGCGCAGCAGTGCATCGATGGTGCGTTGCAGGCCGTTGGCGATGAAGCGGATGGCCGTCACCGCGACGTCCAGGAGCGCGCCCACCATGGTGAAGATGGAGCCGAGGATGCGCCCCACGGCGGTGGCGAGGATGCCGAGGACGTTGGCCGCCAGTCGGGCCGCCGCGGACACGGTGTCGAAGAGCGTGGTGAGCACCACCCCGCGCAGCAGCAGCACGTTGCGCAGGATGAACTGGAGCATGTCCATGAAGGCCAGCTTCACGTCGTCCAGGCGGGTGATGACGAACGCCAGCGCCCCGATGACGAGCGGCACGAGCAGCACGAGCCCGTCCACCACGTGCGAGATGCCGGTGAGGATGGCGGAGGCGGCGGTGAGCATCGCCAGCCAGCGCTCGCCACCCGGGGTGGAGGGCATGGGCGAGGTGCGCGCCGCCGCGTCGGGGCCGGTGGACGCGGCCTGGAAGAGCGCGGTGAAGGTGGTCACCACCCGCTCGACCTGCGCCAGCGTGGCCAGGAGGTTCATCCCTTCGCCGGGGGTGGGGGTGGGCGTGGCGGGGGACGTGGCCGCCGGGGTCGCCGCGGTACCCGCGCCGATCCCCAGCACCGCGAGGATGTGCTCGATGCGATCCGCGAGCCGGTTGAGCTGGCCGATGATGAAGGGAATCGTGACGCCGCTGATCGTCCCGCCCACGATGCCGCCGAGGAACCCTCCGAAGAAGCGGCCGATGCCTCCCAGCAGCCCTTCGAGGAACCCGCCAATCCCGCTGCCCGGAGCGAGGTCATTGATGTTCACCACGTAGACCTTGAGGGCGCCGGAGACCATGGGCGGCTCGCCGAAGCGAGGCCCGGCGGCGAGCGCGGTGGCGAAGGTGAAGCCGCCATAGCGGGCCGTGCTGCGCTCGATGTCCTCCACCGCGCGCCGGGTGAACCGGAGCTGGGTGAGGAGCAGGCCGAGCTGCGTGACGATCTCTTCTTCCATGCGTCGCTCCCTCCTTCCTCGCTCAGTGCGCGGCCGCCGCCAGTCCGGCGAGCCGCTCCCTTCCCGTGACGTAGGACTGCTCGATGGCTGTCTTCAGTTGGGTGGCCACCTCGTTCGCCAGGTCCGCTCCGGGCGGGCGCGCGGGCGCGGTCACCGTGATGCCCGGCACCCGGACGCGCCCCAGCGCGGCCCGGCGCACCAGCTTGTGGGGGGAGGTCGCGGTGAGGGGCTCCGTCAGCTCGTGGCCCTCGGCGGACTGCTCGCGCCAGAAGCGGTCCATCTCCTCGACGTAGAGAGGAATCGCGGCCCCGACGACATGGAAGCCGCCGCGCGTGAGCCAGCCCTCGAAGGCCGCGGCGACGGGGTCTTCACGGCGCTCGCGGACGCGAGACTCCAGCTCGCCAATCTGGTCGCCGAGCGCGATGTCCGCCAGCGAGGTCGCCCCCGTGGCGATCCGGCGCCAGCGGGCCGGGGACCCCATCGTCGCCGCGCTCGCGGTGGAGCGCTCGAACGTGGTGGAGAGGTCGGTGAGCAGCGCCACGCCGCCTCCGAGGATGCCCCTCACCCCTTCCTCCAGGGAGGTCCTCGCGCCGGTGAGCGCGGCCCGGAGGTCCGGGGCTCCTGGGCCGAAGAACGCGTCGAACACGTTGGGGAAGCTGGCGGGCAGCGTGAAGGGGACAGCGGTCTCCGCGGGCAGGTCCTGGGCCCCGGCGAAGAGCCGCCACACCAGCCGGCGGGCCGCGCCGACCCGGAACCGCGCCGCGTCCACCCCTCGCGTCGCCTTGGGGCCGAGCCACCAGCCCAGGGGGCCGCCGAGATACCGGAAGGCCCGGGTCGCCAATCCCGCGCCGCGCAGCGCCAGCTCCGCCGTGCCGATCTGCAGGGTCAGCCAGAGGCGGAAGGCGTTGCGGGCGGCGCTCGCCCCGAGCCCGATGGCGTCGCGGACCGTGAAGGTCGGAAGCGCCCCCAGTCCCCCGAGCGCCAGGCCGAGCGGGCCCAGCACCACCACGGCGATGTAGGGCGCCAGGTCGGTATCCAGGACGCCTTCGATCGCGGCGGAGATCCCGTTGACGACTCCGATCCAGTAGTTGAGGAAGGCCTGGAGCCCGCTCAGGAACGTGGTGACGTGGGAGATGAGGTCCGCGCCGTAGGCCGCCGCGACCTGGACGTAGAAGCGCCAGTGCAGCTCCACGACCGACCACACCCCGACGACCATGCGCAGGGACGACACGATGAGCTCGGGCAGCTCGCGCGAGAAGACGTCGAAGATCTGCCGGCGGAGCCCGAAGACGCGGGTCTCGACGCCCTGGAACGTCTGGAGGAGCAGGTTCCGGAGGAAGACATTCCCGGCGCGCGCGAGCTGCCCCACCCACGTGGGGAGGATGGGCAGGATGAGGATGCCCCCGAGGATCCACCGGGAGCCCTGGTCCAGCAGCTCCGGCAGGCTGGCGGCGGGACCCTCGGGAGTGGCCGCGGCGGCGCTGGACGCTGGCCCCAGGAGGTTCCTCGCTTCGCCCAGGTCGCCCGCGAGGGCGAGCAGTCCCCCGGTGCTGCGGGTGACGGTGTGGAACAGGAGCCCCACCTGTCCGAACAGGTCGGACCCGGTCCGGGCGCTCACGTCGAACATGCCGGGGCGGGCGGGGATGGACCGGTCCATGGACGTGGCGATGAGGTCCACCACGTTGACGAGGCGCTCGATGAGCCCGGGCAGGAGCCCTTCCTCGGTGACCGCCTGCCCCACACGACCGAGCCCCGACGCGAACGCCTGGCCGGAGGCGGCCAGCGTTGCTCCCACGCCGCGCTCGGGCGGGCGGTGCAAGGCGCCGCGCTGGACCTCGTCGACGTGGACGGTGAGCGCCCCGTTGTAGAAGCCGATGATGGGGTAGCCACGGCTGCTCAGCTCCAGCGCCTCCGCCCCCTTCACCCGCGCCTCCAGCCAGCGCTCGAGCCGCTCCAGGCCGCGGGTGATGTCCAGCGTCTGCATCCGGAGCGGTGTCCGGAAGAGGGCGGCGATGAGGTCCCAGGAGATCGGCATCGGCGCGTTCCTCTACGGCGTGACAGGCGCCAGGTACTGCTGGCGCTGGAGGGCTTCGACCAAACGGTCGCGGAAGACGCCGACGTGCGGCTCATCGCTCCCGGCGGAGCGGATCTCGATTCGACGGACCACGACGTGCAGCCGTCGTGACTCGGGCACATCCAGGGTGGGAAACGCGGTGGGGGTGGGGGCCGACGGTTGGCGGTAGAGCTCCGCGTCGAGCGTGTGGAAGAGGTCCAGGAGGTCCGGCAGGTAGGCCCGGATGGCGGGGGGCAGCACCCGCCCGATGACGGAGGACAGCGCCTGGCGGAGCGGAAGCTCCTCGGTGCGGATCCGGGCGAGGACCTCGGTCACGGGGGCGCCCAGGTCGCGCGCCAGCGCCCTGCGCGCGCGGGCGAACTCGCTGGACGGCGTGGCCGCGCGGTCGAAGTCCGCCCGCGCCCGGTCCGAGAGGCGGAACATGTCGAGCAGCGAGGGGGACACCCGCTCCGAGGCGGAGGTGAAGCCGGCCATGTCCAGCGACAGGCTCGGCCGGCCGATCAGCGCCTGGAGGGCGGTGAGGTCCGGCAGCGCCGGCGCCGTGGGCGTGGGAGGCGGGGGCCCGAAGAGGGAGGTGATGCCCGAGGTGATCCAGCCCGGCACGGAAGTTCCGGAGGAAGCCGGAGGCGTGCCCGTGGAAGGGGACGCGAACAGCGTTCCGAGCTCCGCGAACTGGGTCTTCAGCGTCTCCATCATGGAGATCACCGGATGGGCTCGCAGTCGGCGGGTGACCACGCTCCGCGCCGTCTCCCAGAAGGTCCGCACCGCGCCCATCACCTGCATCCCGATTCCAGGCAGGGTGGCGGCCACTTCCTCGAGCAGGGTCTTGATACGATCCGTGACCTCGTGGAGCAGGGGACCGATGCCTTGGAGGATCGCCATCAGGTGTCCCAGGGGCGCGGCCCTGCTCCTGGAGAAGGCGTTCTCCAGGACCTGGGGAATCTCCTCGAAGATGGAGCGCACCGCCGTCATCACCGCGCCCGTCAGGGGGATGAGTGCCGCGGCCTGCCTCGCCAGCGGGAGGATGAGCGGCCCGACGCGCGCGATCACCAGCGAGACCAGCGCCAGGGCGAACGGGATGAGCCGTGCGAACGAGTCGAAGACCTCCAGGAACAGTCTCAGCAGGGGATTGCGGATCCGCTCTCTCGGGCCGAGCAGCAGATCGATGAACCGGTTCGCCTGCTCGATGAGCCGGGCCATGGCGCCCATCAGGTCGTGGATGGCGCGGACGGGCTGTTCGTTGCGCGCCCCCAGCAGCACCCCCAGGCCGAGTCCTCCCGGCGCCAGGAGCACTCCGACGGCGGCGGCGATGCCAGGAATGATCGACCAGCCGAAGATGAAGAGCAGGACTCGCACCCAGGTGGGGATGAGTCGCCTCGCCAGCACGGTGAGGGAGACGACTCCGGCGGGTGAGAGCAGCGAGCCCGCCAGGTTTCCCACCAGCCCCAGGAGGGGCTCCGTGAGGTTCAGCCCCCGGTCATCCGGCCGGGTGGCGGAGAGCACCGCCTGGTAGCGGCGCCGCAGGGAGTCGATGTTCGCGATGGAGACGCGCAGCGCGAGCCCCGATGTGGGCAGGCCCGTGCCGAACCAGTGCACCAGGAACGCGCTGCGAGCGCGGGCGATGAGCGTCTCCTCCAGCGCCACGAGCCGGTTGAACGGATCGAGTCGCGTCAGCCCCCGGCGCGCGCGGTCGAGGGCCAGCGTGGAGAACGACAGCGTCCGCCCCGAGTCCTCGACGAGCGGACCCAGGACTTCGTGGAGGAGGAGCGACATCGGCATCTAACGCGCCCTCCTTGAAGCCTCGAGTTGTGCGTTCTCGCGCTCGATCTGATCGATGAGCAATTGAACGAATGCCCGGCGCTCGTCGGACTCGAGGTTCATGATCTCCGCCCAGGACCAATGGAGGTGGTACGCAAGAAAGAAGACCTCCTGTCGGAGCGCTTCCTGGGCTAGGCCAGTGCTAAAAAATTCGTCATGTCCAGGGTCGCCCGGAAGCTGCCGCCGCAGCTCCCGCAGACGACTTCACGCACCAGGTCCACGCCCGGAGCGCCTTGGTTCAGCGCGCGGTCGATCAACCTCCGGTCCGTCATGGTCAGGTCGGCGAGGATCTTCGGCCCGAGCGCCTCCAGCCGGTGGCGGGGCAGGTCGCCCAGCGACTTCATGCACCGCGCCAGGAGCGCGTTCTTCCCCAGCGACGCGTTCTGCCGCATCTGGGGCGCCACCGCCGTCTCGTCGTCTCCGCGCGGCAGCCGCAGCGTGAGCGCGGTGTGGACCTGGCCGTCCTTGTCCACGTAGCCGTCCACCAGGTCGACGACGATCTCGTCGGGGGACTCGCCCTCCTCGAGCTGCTTCACCGGAAGGGTGTCCAGGTCCTCCGTCACCTGCACCGACTCGCCGCAGGAGCCGCAGGTATACGTCGCCTGGAGCTCCGGCCCGAAGGTGAGGGTGCGCAGCTTCAGCAGGAGGAAGTTCCGGTCCGCCGAGTACATCCGTTCGACGGTGGCGCTGCCGTTCTTGGGCAGCTCGCCCACGCGGACGATGCAACTGGAGATGAGCTCGCTGACGAGCTTGCCTCCGTTCCGGTGGTTGCGCCGGTCGGCGAGGATGGCCTCCTCCTTGCCGGTCATCTTGCGGATCACGACGGTCTTGTGGACCCGGCCCTCGTCGTCCGTCAGGCCGATGGGCATGGTGAACTCGGCCTCGCGGCCGGAATGCGGAAGGTTGGCGCTCATGTCGGGCTCCCTGGCTAGTCAGCGCGCTCGAG
Source organism: Corallococcus sp. AS-1-12 (assembly GCF_020036995.1). Lineage (NCBI taxonomy): Bacteria > Pseudomonadati > Myxococcota > Myxococcia > Myxococcales > Myxococcaceae > Corallococcus > Corallococcus sp. AS-1-12. The sequence goes on from NZ_JAIQDD010000011.1 coordinate 29,018, forward strand.
CCCCTCGTGCTCGAGGACGATGGTCTGCTTCATGAGGTTGGTGGTGCCGGCCTCGAGGTCGGTGAACTTCGACGACTTCACCCAGGCGTTGAAGAAGGCGAACGTCATCACGGTCTCGCCGTTGTGCCGCTTCTCGATCATCCCGTTCTTGCGGACGGTGGAGCCCCCCTGGGTGCGGGAGTTGAGCTTGAACGTCTGCCTGAACCAGTCCATGAAGCGCTTGTCCTCGGGACTTCCGTCGACGTAGCGCTCGATGGTGAGGGACTCGAACTTCACCTTCGCGGCGGCGATCTTGTAGACGTGGTTGGAGCCACCATCCGGCTGCTCGATGGTCTCCAGCTCGCCCTCGGACAGGCCGGAGATCTTGCTGACGCCGGGACTCTCCGTCCCGTCGATCTTCAGCACGAACTCGTTGGCCCGGTAGCTCTCCCAGATGTCTCCGACTTTCGGCATGGCTTGCTCCTCTGGCGGAAGGGAACGGGCGGGCTCACGCCTCGGCCGCGGTGGCTCCGCTCGGCTGCTGGCCGACCTTGACGACGATCGTCTCGGCGGGCTTGGACGGATAGAAGTAGACCTCGACGTTCAGGTTGCCCTGGTCCACCTCGCTCGGAGGGTTGTTGGTGGCGTCGCAGATGACCGTGAAGACCTGCTGCGGCGTCCCGGTACCGAAGGCGCCCTGGCGCCACAGGCTCATCAGGAAGGGCGTCACGGTGCCGATGCGGATGGCGTTCCAGAGTCCGTCGCGGTTGGGCTCCTGGCGCACCCAGCGCAGGCCCTGCTTGAGGCTGCTCTTCACGTAGTTGAACAACAGCCGCACGTTCACGTAGAGCCAGCGCGTATCGGTGGAGAGCGTGCGCGAGGCGTCCACCACGATGCCGGCGCGGGGCACGGCGCGGATGCCGTTGATGCTGCCGTTCTTCACCAGGTCGGTGTTCTCGGCGTCGCTCAGCCGGTACTCGACGTCCAGCGCGCCGGAGAGGTTGGCCTCGTCGCCAGCGGGCGCCTTCCAGATGCCGCGAGCGGTCTCGGTGCGCGCGAAGACGCCCATGACGTGGCCGACGGGCGGAATCTTCTTCAGCGGGCTGGCGCCCGTGCCAATGGGGTCCTGCACGATGATCCACGGCCCGTAGAGCGCGCCGTAGACCTTCTTGCCCTGGAAGGCCTGGCCGTAGCTGAGGGCGCTGGAGAGGTCCGCCTGGATGGTGGCCTCCGGGACGGCGCCCACGTACATGCAGTCGCCGCGGTTGGCGCAGTAGGCGAGGCCTGCGGCCAGGATGGCGGCGTCCGTGCGCTCGGTCGTCACCAGTTGCACGTCGAAGGAGTCGAAGGCGTAGAGGCCGGTCTTCTTCGTCGCGCCGCCGATGAAGTCCTGGGTCGTGGGCGTCCCGTCGCGCCCCGGGTTGAGGCGCACGAAGCCACTGGTGACCGGAAGGTCCGCGCCCACCGTGGCCGGGCTGCCCGCGTCGGTGGCGACGAGGTAGCGCGAGCCGCGCAGCGGATCATTGAGCACCTTCTCCACGTGGTTGGGGACGTCCGTCTCCATGGAGAGGCCGGTCCAGGTCTCCACCAGGTGGTCGGCGTCTCCGCCACCCCGCGCGATGCCCAGGTCGAACTCCACCTTGGAGACGCGCAGCAGGACGGCGTCGTAGGTCGCGATGCCGGCGATGGCCGGGGCCCAGGTGACGGCGCCGGTGAGCTCGTTGACGGACATCAGCTTCACCAGCGCGGTGTTCGTCCCGTCCGAGACGCGCAGGGCGTCGCCCACCACGAGGGAGGAGACCTCCGCCAGGGTGGTGCCGGTGGTCGTCCGGGCCGCCGCCGTGCCCGTCACGGGGCTGGCCATTGCCGCGAAGCCCAGCGTCGGGTTGGCGGTGGTGACCTGGAGACGGGTGAACGACTTCTGGATGCGCGCCACCTGGCCCGTGGAGGTGAGGACGAGCTGGTTGCCGCTGAGGGAGGCCACCAGCTTGGACGTGCGGCGGTTGATGGCGTCGCGGAGCTCCGTCAGCGTGGCCGCGGCGGGATTGGCGAAGTCGGAGGCCTGGAAGGTGATCTGCGTGGGGCTGGCCTCGCCGTCGACGTTCACCGACAGGGCAGGGAACGTCCCCATGTTCACCGGTGGGGTGAGCGCGCTGCCCGAGGTGGTGGCGGGCGCCGTCTCGCGGACGGACGTCTGGGCCGAGGAGCGCGGGGTGACGCGCACGTACAGGTCGTCTCCCCAGCTTCCCGGATCCTCCTCACCGCGGAAGCCACCCTCCAGGGTGAGGGTGTCATTGGAGGCGGCGTCGTCCAGGGTGAGGGCGGCGGGCGCCGTCCCCGTGGAGGCGTCCGAGGCAATGACCCGGTTCACGTAGGCGGTCTGCCCGCCGTTGTCGAAGAAGCCCTTGATCAGGTACGCGCCGTACCCTCCGGGGAAGTAGCCGCCGAAGCGCTGCTCGAAGTCGGGGTAGCTGGTGATGCGGATGGCGCGGTTCGGAACGCCCCGGCGGGTGATGATGTTGAACGCCGCCACCGAGGTGGCGGCGCCCACGATGGCGGGCGTCGCGGAGCCATCCACCTCAACGATGTTGAGACCGATGTTGTAGGCCATGGTTCGTCGTCCTCACTCCGTCCTGGTTCGTTTCGACCTGCTACGGGGCCTGGGAAGTGCGTCGTCGTCGGATGCGTCCGGGAGCGGCCTGGCCGCGTTCGCGGCAGGCTTCACGCGCACGGCGCGCTGACGCTCCAGCTCGAGCAACTGGGGCGAGTCCCGCACCGCCGCCGCCAGGGACCGCGTCCCGCGGGGCTCGAGGAAGGCCACCGAGCCATCCGACAGGTGGAGCTCGGTCGGCTGGTCGCGCAGGCTGACGACGACAAACTCCGCTGGGGCTCGGGTCATGGTTCAGGCCACCTTCGGTTCCACGCCGACGAGGACGTTGCTCACGCCGCGCGTGCCGGTGGCCGGCAGCGAGTCGTTCCGGGCGAGGACGCGGTAGACGAGGCCGACGCGCTCGCCGCGGCTCCCACCGATGAGCTCGGTGGCCGGCAGCGTCCGCATCTCCAACGGGATGGGCGCGCCGTTGACGAGGAGGTCGCCGCGAGGCGGCAGGCGTTGCAGGGCGAAGTCGAGCAGCCGCGCCTCGTCCGCCCGCGAGCTGGCGAAGGCCTCCACCTGATACCAGAGGTCATACGCGAAGCCCGCGGGCCGGGTGCGGAAGCCGGTCGAGGAGAAGTCGGAGCGCACCGTCGTCGACGGTGTCCGCGCGTCGGAGGGCTCGATGCCGAGTGGGGTGACGCGCAGGTAGGGCTTCGCTGGGGGCGCCACGTCTGGGGAGTGCACCTCCGCGGGGACGGGCGAGCCCTCCACCACCAGCACGTTGTGGAGGCGCTCCAGGAGCGCGGCCTCCACGTCGAACACCATCTCGTCGCGGACCGCGAGGACGTCATCGAGGCAGCAGGTGAACGGCCCCTCCGCGACGCACCGGAGCTGGAGCGTCACCACGGCGGAGCGCGTCGCGGGCGCCAGGTCGTCCAGGGACAGCCGGTGCAACTCCCACGTCGAGGCCTGGGCGACGGGCAGGAAGCGATTCCAGGTGTTGGAGGCGGCGTCCGCCGGGAGCGCCACGCTGCCGAGCCGGAGTTCCAGGAAGAAGGGCTGCGCCGGCGCGCCTGTCGCCACGCGGCTGGCGTTCAACCACAGCCGCAGCTCGCGGTACGGCGTGAGGTCCACCGGGGCACCGAGGGTCCTTCGCAGCAGATGCCCCGCGGCGGTGGCGCTGGCGGTGATTCGCCCGCTGTGGCCGTCCGTGCCCGGGCGCACCTGCGTCGTTTCGTCGGCGATCGACAGCTCCGTCGAGGGCGTCACGCCGTCGGGCGCGAGCGCGCTCCAGGCGGCGGCGGTGTCCATGGGCTCGACGAGAAGGTGCGCCATCGACGTCGGATTAGAGACGTCGTGAGCGCGAGCTGCCAGCGCGGCGGGGATCCATCCGGGGATCCAAACCCCGGGGCTGGAGTCTCGCGCTGAGCCCGAGGTGGAGACCCTGGATTCATCACGGATTGAATCCGGGTTGAATCCCCCGCGGGCGGATCAGCGGAAGTAGGCGGCGGCCTCGGCGCGGCTGGTGACTCGCAGCTTGGTGAGGAGCCGGTGGACGTGGTTCTTCACCGTCGCCACCTCGATGCGCAGCCGCAGGGCGATCTCCTTGTTGGCCAATCCCTCGGCGAGAAGGGTTCCAATCTCCCGCTCGCGCTCACTGAAGGGAATGGACTCGGAGCTCTCCGGCTGGCGCCGTGACAGCCGGCCCAGGCGCTCGAAGAGGACCGCCGCCATCTTCGGCGAGCAGAGCAGCTCGCCCCTGGCGGTGGATTGGACCGCGGAGACCAACTGCGCTGGCGAGGCATCTCGAGTCACGAAGCCGTTGACGCCCGCTTCCGCGCAGGCCGTCAGCTCCTCCGCGTGCTCGGTGATGGCGAAGGCCATCAGCTTCACCTCTGGCGCGGCGGCACGCAGCCCCCGCAACAGCCCCACGGCGTCGTGCGTCGACATGTCGACCACCACCACGGAGGGCTGGTGGCGTCGCGTCAGCTCGACCGCCGACTCCAGCGAGGAGGCCTCGCCCACGAGCTGCATCGATTGTTCGAGCTGTAGCCAGCGCGTCAGCGCGTCACGGTAGAGCGCGACATCCGTCACGACAGCCACCCGGAGCGGATGATCTGGGACGTCGCCTTCCTCCGGTACGAACCAACGCACATCCGGTGGACTTCGCGTCACTGTTGCCCCCCAAGGACTGACTCCCCGGAGCGACCAGCACTCCTCTGGCCGTGAAGTCTACGCACCCGTCTGACTCCGTAAATAAAGCGGCGGGTGTGTTTTCTGGCGTGGTTCAGTCTGTGTTCACAGAAGAGACCTACGGTGGAAACGGACGATAGGCGGAAGCGGGGCCCTGGTTGAGGGGGCGGCAGGTCCATGAGTCCTTGCGCTGGGTCCAACCCATCAGGTCGGGACGCCTTGCGCGGGGCGCTCTCCAGCCTCCCTGTCCCGGCCCGAAGTCCCGGGCAGTGGCGCGCTGCCACCATCCCGCGTACCCCGCCAGCCCATGGGCCCGTGCGAGTGCCCGGCGCACCTTCCGTTGCGACACAGGGGAGGTCCGCATGGCGAGGCAAGGAGTCACTCGGAAGGTCCGGCGGGGAGGGGGCAGCCTGCCGCGCACCGCCGCGAAGCGTGTTCGGGGGCGTCAGACGGAGACGGCCCTCCTGGAGGAGTCACCTGTCGCGGAGGCCTCGGCGCGAGGCCCCGGTGCGACGGCGCCGGCCGTGGACATCCGGAACCTGCCTGCCTGCATCCGCGAGGTGGCGCTGGCGGCGCAGGACACGGACCCGGGCCCTCCAGAGCCCACCGACTATCACCAACTGCGCGGCCGGCTCGAGGCGGCGCGGGCCACACTGCCTCCGCTCTACCGCGACGCGGTCCTCGTGCCCTACCTGAAGACGTTGGACGAGCTTGGGCCCCAGGGGTTCGCCGACACGCTGGTGCGTGACCCTCGGCGTGTGTCCGGGGCCGGGCTCCTGATGGACGCGGCACACGCCATCCTCCAGAACGGGGAGGGGTACCAGCGCATCGCCACGGATGCGTTCGAGGAGGTGGTCAGCGACCTGTACGACGGCTTCCTCGGCGCGGAGGATCGCCGGGGCGTTCATCCCCCGGACCAGGGCACCCTCGCGCCGCTGGTGAAGTGGGGGAACCCGGACTCCGGGCCGTACACGTGGCCGGTGGACGTGGCCTTCTCCGTCCTGGGGCTGGAGTGCGGCATCGTCAACCTCCCGCCCTCGCAGGGCCGCGCGGGCCTGCTCGCGTGGGCCGCGCTCGGACACGAGGTCGGTGGGCACGACATCCTCCACGCCGACACCGGGCTCGCGCAGGAGCTGTCCACCGCGGTCTACGACCGCCTCCAGAAGCAGGGCCTCTCCGCCCTGGCGGGCTACTGGGCCCGGCGCATCGACGAGGCGGCCTCGGACGTGCTCGGCATCCTCAACATGGGGCCTGCCGCGGGCATCGGGATCATCGGGTACTTCCGGGGGCTGGACACCGCGTTCGGCGGGACCGGGCGCCTGAGCAACGTGGGGGGCTCGTCGGATCCACACCCCGCCGACATTGTCCGGGGCTACCTCGCCGGGAGTGCCGTGAAGCGTCTGCGCTTCAGCCAGGCGGAGGCCTGGGCCCAGGTCATCTTCGACGAGGTGGACAAGGACCTGGACCCCGCGGAGCTCCGGCTGGGCAGCCAGCGCGTGACGCCCGAGCAGGCGCGCCTGTCGGCGGACCTGGTCGCGGACGCCATCATGACCCATCGCGCGAAGGCGCTCGAAGGGCAGTCGCTCGCGTGGATCCAGAACTGGCGGAACCACGACGAGCAGCGGGTGCAGCAACTGAGGCGCCGGCTCGCGACGGGCGTGGGCAACCTCACGGAGGAACTCTCGACCGGAATCTACGCCGCGCACGTCGTCGCGGCCGGCGTCGTCGCCGGCCTGAGCGAGCAGGCCGACGTGCGCAAGATCTTCGACCGGATGGTCCGCATGCTCAAACAGATGCACGACCGGAACCCCGCCTGGGGGCCGCTGTACGTCCGGCACCGGGGCGACGTCGTGCCGCACTTCATCTATCCCTTCCCAGCCCGGAGGACGTGAGTCGGTCCCCTCCGCCCCCAGGGTGAAAGAGCCTGGCAATCCATTAGGGGTTGCCAGGCTTCTTCTTCGGGCTCCAGTGCTCATGTCCTATCGCCCGGACGGCCCATCGCCGATGCGTTCCTCCAGGAGCGGGGCCTTTCACCCGAGGACCGTCTGGCGGTGACCGAGGAACTGCTCGCCCAGGCGACCCACCACGAGGAGGTGCTCCTGGGGTTCGCCGTGGTCCGCAAGGCGGTCGGGCGCTCGTTCGACGAGTCACTGCTGGACCGCTTCCGGGAGGCGGTGGTGGCGTTCATCCAGGAGAACATCTCCGGGATGCAGCGGGACACCCTGCGCTATGCCATTGAACGGCTGGAGCCGGAGCAACGGAAGGCGCTGCTGGCGCTGGAGTACAAGACACCCTGACCTTCGCTCCGGGACGGGCAGACCGGCCAGGTGCTGGCAGACGGCGTCACCGCCGGCTCGACGGGCAACACCCAGACGCTGATGAAGCAGCCCCAGGTACGGGGCGCGCCGCTCGCGGATGAGGCCTCCGCGAAGTTCACGGCCACCCTGGACATCGCCGAGCCGCGGCGGAAGACCAGCACCTTCGAGGCGGAGCTCTCCGTGCAGCAGCAGGGCGCATACGAAGTCACGGTGACCGCGTACGACCCCGTCACCGGCAACACCGGCGTGGACTCCACCACGTTCATCGTCGAGGGGTGACGCGCCCGGACCGGGGCGACTTCACCTACAGGCGACGCCCGAAGACGTAGTGGTTGTCGTTCACGTGGAAGATGTCGATGGTGACGCCCGAGGGCATCACGTCCGTGCCGAAGTATTGCCTCCAGAGCTCCTGGAAGTTGTAGGTGTCCACCCGGTGGCCGTTGCGGTTCTGGATGCCGGTGTCCGAGGCGTCGACGTAATGCATCCGCAGGTTCACCCGGTTGGAGAGCACGAGGCCGCGGAAGTCGAGGTCCCCGGCCCACTGCCTCCTGCGGCGCTGGCCGGCCTCATAGGCCTCGGCGAGCGCGTTCAGCCTCGCGCGCAGGACCCCATCCCTGTTGATGGCGGCGATGACAAAGGACTCCGCCAGCGCCACGAACTGCGGATACCTCGGGTCGGTGTCTCTGAACACGAAATCGGGCCCCAGCGCCCGCCGCAGCCGGACCTCCGCCCAGGCGTCCAGCCGGAGCTGATCCATGCTCTCGCTGGCGAGCGCGAGCGTCTGCAGCGTCTCTCCGCTGGGCGCCATGTCCCGGAACATCCCCGGTGAGATACCCACGCCGCGCTGGATGAGCCGCGCGGTCATCTCGGCGGCGTTCTCACGCAGGGTCATCGCCTCGGCGGTCCGCTCACCGCCGAAGGGCGTGGGGCCGGGGACGCGAGCGTTCCGCCGCAACCCGTCCGCGAAGGCGTAATACATGCAGTCGCCGCCTCCCGGGTTCTCGGTCAGCGCGTAGTTCCGATGCACGTCCGCGTTGTAGAGCTTCGCCGCGGCCAGGTACCGGACCTGGGCCTCCGCCTTCTTGGACCACGCGCCGACCTTCGATGAGGTGCCCTTGTCCTTGTCCTTGTCCTTGCTGGGCGGCTGGGACGGGCGCGGCCTTCGGCCCCTGCCCGACGAAATGGACGAACCCGGCCCCTTGCTCTTGGACCGCCCGAACAGCGGGCGGTCCAGCGCGATCACCAGCGGGTCGAGCAGGCCGAGCATGTGATACATCGAACGCACGCGGCCAATCTTGGTCTCGACGACATCGCTGTAGGCGCGGTCATCCAGGTTGTTGTTCTTCACCAGGCTCAGGCCGAAGCCGGCGAGCGTCCCGGAGAGCGTCCTGCGCGTGGAGACGGCGACGGGGTTGGTGTCATCGAAGGCGTCGAACTCCGCCTCCGAGGGCAGCGCGCGCGACGGTTCGGCGAGGGTGTGGATGGTGAGCTGCGTCAGCCATTGGCCAGACTGCTTGCTGGCGTCCACCTGACCGGGGTTGCGGCTCAGGCTGCGGAAGCCGAGCTCGACGGAGGCGCACCAGGCGCAGGTCTCCTTCGGGCGGTTGCGGAACGGGCCGGTGTCCTGAAGCCCCTCGTAGGGGAAGCACACCACCACGTCCGTCCCTTCGCAGAAGAAGGAAGAGGCGGTCATGAGCGCCGCCGGCTCCGCGCAGTTGAGCGAGTGCCAGCCGCAGATCCACAAATCGACGCCGACCGCGCGGTCCTTCAGCGTGGGCACCGGGTGCCCTTCGATGATCAGCGACTCGTGGGCCTTGTTCTCCCGGAACGAGACGTAGCTGAGCAGGGCCTGCCGGGCGGGCTTGCGCAGCCGGAGCAGCTCCCGGGCCCGGTAGCCCACCGCCGCGAGGTTCGTACGGCGGATCATCTCATCGTAGTTGACCCAGAGGCCCAACTGGACGGCCTCCTTGGCGAGCTCCTCATTGAGCTTCTTCAAGGCGGTGTCCTTGCGCGCCACCACGTCATTCCGGTCGGCGTCGAGCCGGGCGTACTCCGACAGCAGTGACCGCTCGTCCTCGTCCTTGGGCTTTCGCGGCTTCTTCCCCATGAGCCCCAGCTTCGAGAGCTCCGCGGCCTTCTTCTTGACCTTTTCTCGCGCGGTCTCGACTTCCTTCTCCAGCTCGGGCAGCTCGGCCTTGCCGACGTCCACCGCCGGATCCGGCTCCCAGGTGGGCAGGGCGAGGTGCCGGCAGTACTTGCTGAAGTAGCGCTCATTGGGCGCCTCCTGGACGACACCGGAGAGCCCCAGGACGGGGACGTAGACCGTCCTCCCTCCTTCTTCGTGCCGCGTCCACGACACGCACAGGCAGCCCACGGCGGACACGAAGGCCTGCAGGATGGCCTTCCAGAGGTTGTCCGCGCTCTGCTTGCCCGGCGGGACGGGCGGTGGCTTGAGCATGCGCGTGAGCGCGCTGCGGTCGTCGCCGAGCAACTGGTAGCGCTGGACGAGCTCGTCGGTGAGGGCCTTCGCGCGCCGCTCGAACAGGCCCGGCAACTGGATGTCGCGCACCCAGTCGCTGGCGGGGAAGATGGCCCCCAGCGGCGTGCCGGGCGGAGAGACGACGAAGCCGCGGCCCATCAACAGGGCCCGCATGGGCTCGTAATAGCGAAGCTTGGCCTCGTCCTTCGCGGTGTTCTTGTTCAACGCGGTGAGCGCCTTCTCAAGGACCCTGGACGTGGGGGCGCCCTTGTCCACGGTCCCGGAGCTGTGCCAGTCGAGCTGCGCGTGCAGGGAGGCGCGGCACTCCTCGACGTAGTCCAGCTCCTCGTCCAGCAGCTCGTTCACCACGCGCTCGACGTGCTCCTGGAGCTCCCCATCGAGCTTCTTGGCGCTCTTCACGCCGAGCAGCTCGCGGACCAGTCCGGACGTCACCTGCTGCGCCTCCAGGTGCTCCTCGTAGGCAGTCAGGTTGCGCAGGGCGAGCCGGATGCTCATGCGGACCTGGAGGAAGGCCTCCAGGTCTCCAATGAAAGCCTGTCCTTCGGTCTCCCTGTAGACCTTGGTTCGCGTCTCCACGAAGAGGTCGAGGCCGTCCTCGTCGACGTGGTCCGGGAGCTGGAGCCCCGCGCCCTGAAGCCATGTCAGCGCGGAGGAGGAGGTCAGGGGCCGGACGCCGGTGTCCGCCGCGAGCAGGATGGGCATGTCCGCCAGTAGACGCGACCCGCGCGGCTCCGGCCAAGGGCCCCGGGCCTGGAACGGCCACTCTCCGGCCAGGCGTTCGCGGGCGCTTCGCACCCAGGTGGCGACCCACCCGCCGCGACAGGTAGGCGCGCGGCTGGAACCCATGGGGCCGCGCTCCGCGTGTCCGGAGCGACAGGCGTGTCCCCGGGCCCTCGCGGGCTACCCGTAGGGCGTCTCCTTGTGCCGCTGGAACGGGTACGCCAGTTGTCCCAGGTACGTCTCCGGCGGCTGGAACTGCGTGGTCCCGTACTTGGATGGCCAGTGGTCCGGCATGTGCGCGGTGCCGAAGATGACGTCGATGAACGACAGGAAGACGGCGAAGTTCTTGTCGATGCCTTCTTCATCCGACGTGTGGTGCCAGTGGTGGAACTCCGGCGTCGCGAAGATCCAGCGCAGGTACGGCCAGCGGTGGTTGACGTTGGCGTGGATGTACACCGCGTGGAAGGACACGAAGACGAGGTAGCCGTAGATGGCGGACGGGTGGAAGCCCAGGAGGAACACCGGCACGAAGCCCGCCAGGCGGTTGACCAGGGTGTCCACCAGGTGGCTGCGCGAGCTGGCCAGCCAGTCCATCTGCAGCGGCGAGTGGTGGATGGCGTGGAAGTTCCACATCCACCCGACGGTGTGGAAGGCCCGGTGCACCCAGTAGCTCACCAGGTCGATGACCAGCAGGATTTCGAAGAACTGCAGCCAGATGGGCTGCGCGGCCACGTGCGCCTGGAAGTCGAGCTTCACGGCCCAGGAGAGGAACACCTGCACGGGGATGAGCACCGCGAAGGAGATGAGCTGCACGCCCACGTGGCTGACGAAGAAGTGCTTGAGGTCGGTCTGCCAGCCGGCGCGGAAGATCTTCTGCTCGTGCAGCCCCCACAGCCGCTCCATGGGGATGAACACCAGCCCGAGCACCAGCAGGTCCAGCGCGAAGAAGTCCAGCCCCGCGCTCATCGCGCGAGGCGTGTGCGTCAGGGGCTCCGCCTCACTGCCTCCCAGGAGCAGCGCCACCATCGCCAGCAGCATGGCGATGCCGCCGTGCGCCTTGGAGCGCAGGGTCAACACGCTGAAGGTGCCCAGCAGGAAGGTGACGACGATGGACACCTGGAGGATGCCCCGGAAGACGTCCAGGTGCTCCACGTAGAAGGCCCGTCCGTCGTTGGACACGAGGACGTGGGGGAACAGGAAGCAGAACTCCGCGACCACGCAGAGCACACCCAACAACCCGCCCGTGACACCGGCGCGCTTGCCCAGGTCGATGCGCCGGGCGGGAGCAAGAAGCATTTCCAAGGAGGACCATCCAGAAGGAGTGCGGCGAGGCCTGAGCCTACACGACCCGGGGCTGGAGCCGGCTCCGCCAGGGGGCCGCGCTCGCCGCTCAGGCCGCCGCGGCGGGCTCCGCCGCCACCGCCTGTACGCGGCGTTGTTCGTTGTAGACGGACAGCCGCAGGGTCAGCACGTAGGTGACGCAGCACGCGAGGACGGCGGGCGGTCCATAGGCGGAGCCGAACACCTCCAGCACCAGCGCGATGGCCGCCAGGGGCACGCCCACCACCGCCACCAGGGCGGAGGCGATGCCGACCACCACGAACACCGTGACGTCCGCCGGCCCCGTGCCCGTCACCGTCGCGAGGAGCTGCGCCGTGGCCGCGCCCGAGACGCCCCCCAGCACCATGGAGGGAATGAGCATGCCCGCCGAGCCGCCCGACTGAACCGTGAAGCTGGTCGTGAGCAGCTTTCCGCCCACGATGAGCAGCAGGTACCACCACAGCGACAGGGTCCCCGACGTGCCCGTGAGCAGTTGCGCGATGGTGTACTCGCCCATGCCCAGCACGTGCCGGAAGTCCATGCCCACGCCGTAGAAGAGGCCCCCGGCCACCAGCACCGTGCACAGCGCGCCCGTGGCGCCGCGCAGCAGGGGGCTGGCTCGCTCCACCACCTTGCGCGTGTGCTTCATCGACAGGCCGAACAGCAGCGCGATGGGCGCGGACACCGCCACGGCCACCAGCGCGGTGAGCCCGTACTCCCCCAGCGTGTACGTGTGCGCGTGCGGCGGCGCCACGAAGATGGGCTTGAAGCCGAGGAAGCGGTTGTTGAGCGCGTACGTGACGATCCCCGCCAGCAGGCAATACGCCAGCTTCCGGTACACGATGCGGTTGCCGTAGACGACCTCCAGCGCGAAGAGCGCGGCGGCGAACGGCGCGTTGAGCAGCGTCCCCACCGCCGCGGCGATGCCCGCGAGCTGGCAGGTGCGCAGCGTGTGCTCGGAGCGGGCGCGCGTCAGTCGGGCCACGCCCGCGCCCAGGGACTCGCCCACCAGCACCACCGGTCCCTCCAGCCCGCCTGACGCGCCGGTGCCCAGCGTCAGCAGCGTGGCCGCCGCCTTGCGCAAGGCCAGCCGGAGCGCGGGCCGCGAGTAGCGCGGGCGCGGGTCGTCCGCCGAGTCCTCGTAGGTGACGTGGTAGTTGTGGAGCGCGACATCCACCCCGTCCGAGGCCACGTCGCTCCAGCCGGGCTGGCGGTTGAGGACCCCTCGCAGCAGCCCGCCCAGCAGCAGCACGCCCGCGAGCACCAGCGGCGCCCACCAGACGCTCCGCCCGGAGGCGAACGCCAGCAGCGCGTCGCTGGTGGCATGGACGCCATACCGCAGCGCCGAGCACACCCCCCAGATGAGCACCGCGCTCAGCACCACCCGGCCCACCGTGCGGAGCACCGTGTCCCAGGAGTCGTGAAGGGCGCGCTGTTCTTCATCCAGGGGTTCGCGACGACCAGCCATGGAGCGGGAGGGTGCGTCGTTTGAGGACAAAGTAAATGGCCGCGGCCTCGACTCGTGGCGCGCTCACGTACGGCGCGCGTCAGGGCGCACCTGGACGGTGCCGCGAGCCCGCTTCGGGGGGAGGGAAGCGGGCCCGCGGGGCTCTCACAGGATGGTGCAGAGCTCCGGCGTCCGCTTGACGGGCACCTGGTACATCTCCAGGGAGTTGCCCGTCTCGTCGTCGGTGTACGGGACCGCCTTGTGGGTCAGCTCCTCGGGGTCGATCTCGTAGCAGAGCCTGTCCTGGTCCCGGGGCAGGGTGTCATCCCGGTCCATGATGATGATGACCTCCTTCTGGGTGGACTCGGACTTCGTGACCCCCAGCAGCGCCACGGTGTGCATGCCGGTGTACCGGGAGCTGGGCAGGGTGATGCCCTCCGCGCTCAGCAGCAGCGGCCCCTTCTCCTTGAGGTGCTTGACGAGCCTGGCCGTCTCCAGCCGGCCAAACGAGTACACATCCAGCTTGGGCTTCTCGATGTCGCTGAGCAGCTTCACCACCTGCATGTGGTCGAAGTAGCACTGCCCGCCCTGCTGGGGGGAGAACAGCTTCGGGTGGGACCCGAGCTTGGGGAAGAGCTTGATGACGTTGGTGCGAGAGATGAACTTCAGCGGCATGGCGTGAATCCTCCTGTGACACGAAGGTGTCGCGGAGGGAGACGCTCGGGCCCGGCGCGGTGTGAATCCGCGCATGCCGCCGCGATGCCGGCCCCCGTGCCCGTCGTCAGCGGAACTCCGCCTCCAGGCACGTCCAGTGGGCATCCACCCAGTCGTGGAGGTAGTTCACCTCGTCCTCGAAGCCGAGGATGTCCGTGCGCTGGTTCCATCGCGGGAAGTGGCGATGGGCCTCCCCCCAGTGGGCTTCATCCTTTCGTGCCGCGCGGTCGAGCTCGGCCGCATAGGTGTCGATGAGCCCCTGGACGACGTCGCGGTGGAGGGAGGTGTGGATGAGCGTATGGAGGCGCTCGCGGAGGCGTTGGCGGAGGGTGGGGTCTTCCAGCATCCGGGCGAACAGGCGGTTCTCCTCCGTGAAGGAGTCCAGCTCGTCCGGGGCCTGGCGCGTGGTGTCCCAGCTCTGCCCGAAGCTCGCGTCCAGGTCCCAGGGGATGTAGCGCCAGCGCCGCGACGGACCTTGCGCACGGAAGTGGTAGGCGTTCTTCGTCACCGAGTCGGACAGGGCCGCCAGGTGGGCGAAGATCCACCAGTCCTCGTAGTCCTCCGCCTGCATCCAGGCGCCGTGCTCCGCGCCAAAGCGCTCCGCGGGGCTGTCCGCCACGAAGGCGGTGAGCTGCTCGATGCTGGCGTAGGCTCCATGGCCCTCCTTGGGCTCACCCTCCTTCTTCTCGTAGCCCAGACGCAGTGAGGACTTGGGCCTGCCGGACGCGTCCCTCGAGGAGAAGTTGGCGTCGGGGTCCACGGCCTTGAAGAGCTCTCCCCGGGCATCCATCCCCTGCGCGGAAAGGGAATGACGGTCGACGTGGTCCGCCACCGTGTAGAGCCCGTGATAGCGACCGTTCAGATAGACGACCGCGCTGAAGGTCTTTACCTGGAGGTGGCCGGGGGACATGAGGCTCCACAAGGTGAAGCCCAGCCTCGCGCGGAGGTATGAGCTGTCATTGAAGGGGCTGATCAACACCACCTTTCGCCTGCCGGAGAAGCCCTCCGCGAGCAGGGGCTCGTCGAAGGTCTGCCCGCCGGAGAAGTCGAGCGTGAAGCTGCGCTTGGGGAAGTCGCTGGACGTCGCGCCGCGATATCGGGCCCGGGCGACGTGGCAGCGCCCGCGATAGAAGACGCGCGCCGCCTGGTAGTTGTCGTCATCCGGCAGCGAGTCCGCCATGTAGAGGTGGAGCACCGGCAGCCCATCCTCCTCGACGTAGCCGCGTGGATCGAATCGCGCTTCGCGAGCGCCGCCCCCCTGACCGGTGCATTCGGGAATGGGTGGGCCCCAGGGACCCTGGGGCCAGCAGCCTGACGCGGCCACTGCCAGCATCAGCAGGGCCGTGGCGACGTGCGGTGACCCTCGCCTTGCTCGTCTCATGCCCGTCCTCCACGCAGGGACGCGAGTCACGCGTTCGCCTCCATATCGCTCTTGAGGCAGCGGCGGACCCTGTCTCCGGGTCCGAGACACGTGTCCCCTGCGAGTGGAATGAAGGCCGTGTTCGTTCGGGTGAAGGTCCTCTAACGTGGACACATGAAGACCGTGACTGAATGGAAGGCGACGTTGCGTGCCTCGCTGAAGGAGGCCCTGCGCACCCGAAACGTGCCCGCCTCGGCGGTGCTGCGGGAGACACTCGCGGCCATCGACAATGCCGAGGCACCCGACGTGAGCGTCGCTCCACGGCCGGTTGGTGGCGACATCGCCGGCAGCGCGGGGGGGCTCGGAAGTGGAGAGGTGGCCCGGTTGCTGTTGTCGCCGGAGGCGGTGGAGGCCCTTGTCCAGCGCGAGCTCCAGGAGCGTCGCGACGCGGTGGCGCTCTACACCCGACTCGGCAAGCACGAAGAGGCCCGAACGCTCCAGGCGCAAGTGGAGGTGCTTCTGGCGCTTTGAGCGCGGTCAGTCGTCGTCGACGACGATGCTGGATGGGGTTGGTAGCGATTTCTGTCGCGAAATGCCTCTTTCCCAGAACAATTTGAATTCAGGCGGGTTCGTCCGAACCCATCTGTCAAGAAAATGAAATCTGGCACATGCTGCTTGTCGTAGTCTGAGTTCTTGCCATGGGGGAGCGAGATGAAGCAGGCAGTTATTGGTGTTGCGGTCTGTGTGGCAATGTTCGCATGTGCTGCCAATGCCGCCAAACAGGCCGCCACTGACGCGCCGTCGATATCAACTCAACAGTCTGAAGCAGTTGAAGCCCAGCTTGAATCCGCGGCAGCGAAGACCGAGGCTGCAGAGGCGAAAGTTGAAGCAGCAGCGGCGAGAGTCGAGGCGGCAGACGCGAAGGTTGAGACAGCGGAGGTCCAGAAGACAACCGCAATCGCCGCAGCCAAATCCGCTGAAGACCAACTGAACGACGCTCGCGCCAACAAGCTCATCAGGTACGGAGTCACCGCAGGCTTCGCAGTCGTAGCGCAGTCACGCTCACCTGGCCCTGCGGGCAAGGACGCAAAGCAGAAGAGCCTCAATATCACGACGATGCCATACCTCGTGCTCGTGCCGGCGTTCTGGTTTATCGGTGACAGCCTGGCGACCTACTGTGCCTCGAACTACATCGGACGAGACGAGGCGGCTGCAACGGCTGCGGCGATTGAGCGGGCCCAAGCACGCGCGAGGGTCGCGGCTTCGCCAGACCTCCAGAGGAGGCTCAACAGCTCGGAACAAGAAGTGAAACAGGCTGCGAACGACGAAATCTACGAAATAGCCAGGAGTAAAATCTGGGATCCTGACCCGTCTCTCAAGGGGAAATGTGGCTGGACACGGGTGGGGCTGTATCTGGGGAAGCCATCGGATTATGACGCAAGCATCCAGCCGACGGCTGTGGGGCCAGAACTCAAGCGCAAGGTGAATCCCACCGGGTCGGTGGGAGTGGCGTTTGTGCCAAACGCATATGTGACCGTGTTGCTCGGCTTGACGGCGTCAAGCTACACCGAGCCTGCGGTGCTGGCTGCCGACGGGCAGTCTGAGCAGCCCGAATCAACGCGAAGATTCATGAACTTCACGTTCGGGGTTGGCGGCAATCTGGACTTGCTCGGCGCCATATTCAGATAGATAGAGCTTGGACTCGACTCGTGCCCCCTGTGTCAGGGAAGTTGTCGCCTCGGCTGACGTGCCGAGAGGTAGTCACAGAGGGGGTGGAAAAACGAAAGGCGACGTAACGCTCCCCGGTGAGCACCACCGAAAACGAGGCCGGGTTGTCGCCCGGCCTCACGGGAGCGAGACATCGCCATGGAGAAGAGTCCGCAGGGGGGGCCACGTCTGACAGGGTCTCCGGTCAGTCGTCGTCGTCGTCGTCGTCGTCATCGACCCAGTCCTCATCCTCGTCGATGGTGTCTCCCTCGAAGTCCGTCTTCGCATAGCAGTCCTCAGCCCAGTGGCCTGACCGTCCGCAGCGAAAGCAGGCATCGGGATCGTCGTGGTGAACCCGGTCGTGGACGCTGTCCTTGAGCACGACAAGATTCCGAGAGCGGTTGTCCTCCTTGTCACCGTTGATGTGGTGGACATGTTCTCCGGGAAGGGGCTCACGTCCGATCTTCTTCTCAGCGACACGGCGGTGTGTGAAGACCCAACGCCCTTGGTCCGCGTCCCAAAACTGTTTGTAGCCGCTGGAGTTGATCCGGGTTTTCAGCTTCCCTGCCATGGTTCCCCCATCAATCGAAGCCGGGGCCAAGTTCACTTCATGCCGTTCGCTGCCGCAAGAACGCCATCGCACTGACGCCACGTCGCGAAGCCCATCGCACCGGTAGGGCTCACCCATCTATCAGGGACAGGAGCGTCAGCCGACGCGACAACTTCCCTGACACCTGAAGCTGAGACACCCAGCGCAAGCGCCGGGTGAAGCTCCTCAGGACTCGAAGCTGGAGGGCTTCTTCTTGCCGCCCTGGAGCTCCGACGCCAACGACGGCAGGCTCCCCAAGCTGGCGCTCCGCCTCAGGGCGGGCCCTCCGCGCGGTTCGAGCACGTGCAGCCGGACGTCCCCGGGGGCGACCGGCAGGGCCAGGGCCCGGGCCGCCGCGATGTCCGCATTGTGGTTCTGTCGCAACTGCAGCGCGGCGGCCCTGCGATTCTCGCTGACGGGCGGCAGCACATGGCCGTTGAGCACCAGGTGCACCGCCAGATGGACGACCCAGGCGCCGCAACTGTCCTGGCCCCTCAAGAGCGCTCCGTCGTTGTCATCCTGATACTGGAGGGTGCAGTGCTCGACTTCGATTCCCGGGAAGGGCAACTGCAGCAGGCGGAGGTCCTCGACAGGGATGTCGTCGGGGTGCAGCGGGTCCAGATAGAGCAGCCTTACGCGGCGGCCCCCGAACGGCTCGGGCTCGCCCAGCGTGATGTAGAGCAGGGCCCAGTGATTGCCGCCCCGGTTGAGCGGCTGGATGATGATCTCCGTGTCCGTGGTGATCGCCGGGTTCACGCCGGTGGTGTACGCGGCGCGGCCCATCTGCCGCCATTGCGGACCGCTGACCCCTGGCAGGACGGCGACGTTCGCCTGGTTCCTGAGCAGATACCGCTGGAGGTTGTAGATGTCGTCCTCCTCGTAATAGTACCCGGGGGCCTGGAGGTTCGGGGCCTCTTGCGACGGGGCCTCGAACGACCCCAGCGCCTCGAATTCCTTCTTCAACGAAGACACATCCTGCTGCTTGCGTGGCTCCGCCCACGCCTCGGCGCTGGCTGACGGGACCTTCTTCTTCGAGCCGTCGGCGGGAGCCTGCGCTTGGAGCGCGCGGAGCGCGACCCGCCTCACCTTGCCCAGGTTCCGGCGGGCCAGCAGCGGGAGGTCCATGATGGGCCGGGGGAGCACCGCCTCCTCGGCGCCGCCGAGGTTGGAGCCGCCAAGCTCGGAGCCCCCGGGGCTGGCATTGCCGCCTGTCCGGAAGAGGTCTCCGTTTCGCATCACCAGCCGGTTCTCGAGCATCGCTCGCCGCGCGAGCGTCTCGTTTTCATCCAGCACCGTCAGACCGTAGGCGCTGTTGCTCATGAGGGTCAGGTGGGGCTTGAGAAAGCTGTTGAAGAACGCCCGGACCGACACGCGGGTGCCACACACCCGCATGACGCCGTGAACCAGGTCTCCGCCCGTGGGGTGCTTGCTGGCGCTGTCGACCATGAACAGCAAGCCCCCGGGCTTCTTGGGCTCCGGGGCTTGCTCCAGGAGCGCCTGGAAGAAGGCCAGATACTCCGCCTTCTCGCTGGAGGTGTTGTTGGTCGTGTCGATGACGACGGCGCCCAGTCGCTTCTGGTTCGGAATGGCCTCACTCGGGATGTTGATGGGATTCGGCGCGCCGTCCATGACCAGCATCCGCACGCCATTCTTGGAGACGATTCCTTGATAAATCGGCTCGTGGTCCAGCTCGAAGTACGGAGCCCAGGCGTTGAGCAACTGCGTGCCTGACAATCCGCTGTCCTTCAGGCTCCCGCTGGCGCTGAACAAGGCCTTGGAATAGTGCATCCCGTAGAACGTGGCCATCCGGAGCGCGGCCATGCCGGAGAGCACGGAGATCTTCTTGACGGTGAAGCCCTCCGGGGTCGCGACCTCCTCGTCACCGTCGCTCGTGTCGTGCTTCTTCGGTGTCGGTGGGGCCTCGTCCTCGTATTCGGACCCAGAGCCGTAGCCGGACTCCTCGGACTCGAGGAGGCGCTTCATCTTGGGGCCCTTGGCTAGGGGCAGCACGCCGGGGAACTCGTAGGCGATGGTGGCCTTGACCGGGGGCAGCGCGCACTCGGCCGGGCGGCCGGTGTACCTGGCGACGGCCGCCGCGTAGGTGCTGGCGTTGGCCCGGGGCGTATTCAGGGCGTGGTCATGCAAGACGGCCATCAGGCGGTCGACGGCTTCGAGGGCCAAGGCGGTGTAGCCGTTCAAGGTGCCAATGGCCTCGGGCACCTTCAGCTTCCGCATCTCGGTGATGAACTGGTCGGTGACCGTGAGCGCCGCGGCGATGGCCGCCGCTCCCTTGTCGGGCGGCAGCAGCCCCGGGTCGAGCCGGATTCCGTCCGGGAGGTCCGCGAGCGTCGGGAACACCGAACCGAACCCTTCCCGTGAGACGACCTCGATGCCCAGCGCCCGGGCGCGAAGCTCCTGGGTCAGCACCGCGCCGAAGACACACTGGAGCGCCCGCCATTCTCCCTGGTCCTTCGGGAAGACCTTGCTCGGCCCGCCGATGATGCAGAGCATCGGGTAGCCGTGGATCTGCCAGTCCGGGGTCCGGCTGTCCCTGTGCGGAGTGCCTCCGCTGAGCCGGAAGTTCTTGCCTTTGTAGGTCCGGAGCACCTCCACGCAGACGGCGCGCTTGGACTGGATCGCGATGTCGCTGAGCGGAATCTCCAGGTCCTTGGTCCCTGGCGCGAAGAGCTCGCAGAGCTCGAAGACGCTAGCCCCGTTGACATGGTGGCGGCCACCCGCGCGCGAGGCGGAATCCAGCCCGCCCTTGCCCAGGATGAAGCCCGGGGTGTCGGAGCGCGGATAGGACCGGGATGGGAAGCTCCGGCCCTTCGCCTTGCCCACGGAGAAGAACGTGAACGGCACCATCGAAGTGGCGGACACGGACATGACCGCGAGCAGCCACTCCAGATCGTAGCGGATCCGGGCCGTGCCGCTCTGGGGATCCACTTCCACATGCCATTCCATGCGAAGCCATCCTTGTCGTGAGCGGAAATCCACCAGGTCTGTGTTTCACGCCCAGGCACCGGAGGATGGCACCTCGGGAGCGACGAGAACACGACCTGCCGCGACCACAGCGGATGCCTCACCTGGATGGCCCGGTCCTCCTTTCCGGGGGAGCAGGGAGGCTTCCCGGACGAGCGGCGGAGGCGCCCCGAGTCATGGAGGACGCTACCGTGCGGGGTGGCCGCGCGGAGCCTGGAGCGCCAGCACGGACGGCACGAAGTCGGGCGCGGCCAGACGCAAGAGCCCCATCCCGATTCCAGCCAGTCCCAGCATCAGCCCCGGCGCTTCGGTGAAGCGGGGCAGGCCGCAGCGCCACGCGCCGTCCTGGCCCTGTGCCAGCACCCGCGCGGCGCGTGAGCGCGCGGCCTGCTTCCAGGTCTCCTCGCCCAGCACCTCGCCCGCCAGGTGCAGCACCTCCAGGTTGCCCACGTCCCCGTGGCACAGGCAGTGGCTGCCGCCGAAGCCCTCGCGCTGCACGGTGGCGAGCCCCGCGCGGAGCTCGTCATGAAGCCGCGCATCGTCCAGGTGGCGCAGCGACAGCAGCCGGGCCAGGACACCGCCCGCGGCTCCGTTGCACCAGGCTGTCATGAAGCCGCAGGGAACCAGTGGCTCGCCTTCCTTCGAGGTGCGCAGGTCCTTCCAGTTGCCGCGCTCCGGCGCGAAGTGGGCCCGCTCGAAGGCCAGTCCCTGACGCGCGGCCTCCCGGTAGCGCTCGTCGCCGGTGAGCGCGGCCAGCTCCGAGAGCGCCCAGACGAAGCCCGCCGCGCCGTGGGCCAGGCCCGTGAGCGCGCGCCCGGCCGCGGGCACCACCCAGGCGCGTCCCCCGTGCTCGGAGTCGCTCGCGGTCTGGAGCATCCGCTCGCCGCACTTGCGCGCCAGCCGGAGCGCCTCCGCGCTGCCGGTCTGCTGGTGGAGCCGCGTCAGCACCAGCGCGGTCCCCGCGACGCCCGCGATCACGTCCAGCGCGGTGTCCGCTTCAATCCTCGCCTCCAGCGAGCCCAGCCCCGCGTGGACCTCGTCCAGCAGCTCGGCGTCGTCCAGCGCCACGGCCAGGTGGCCGAGGACGTAGACGCTCGCCGCGCGGCCCGAGAACGCCCCCACGCCGGAGGGGTCCTGGGACTCGGGCGCGCGCCACTGCTCGCGCACCGGCACCGCCGCCCTGTGCGCCAGCAGGGCGAAGTCCTGCCGGCCCGTCACCGCCGCCAGGTAGCCGAGGAAGAGCGCCACGCCTCCCACGCCGTCGAAGAGGTCCGTGCGCAGGGGAGAGAGCCCCCAGCGGCGGCGCTCCAGGTCCTGGAGGCCCACGCCAATCCAACCGGCGTCGTGGGCGCCCTGGATGGCGCGGGCGGCCAGCAGCTCGCCCAACTGGACCGCGCCGGCCAGACATGCGTCGGGCGTGGCGGGAGGGGGCACCTCCTCCCCGGCGGCGCCTACCGGCACGCGGGGCGCGACGGTCTCCTGCTCGCGCTCGAGCGTCACCATCGACTGGCGGATCAGCGCCACCTGGTCGGCGCAATCCTCGGGGCCCAGGTCCGCCAGCAACTGGCGCGAGCCGTCGAGGCCCGCGCGCGGCAGGTGATCCGGGATGCAGCGTCCCCGGCTGTCCCAGACGTGGCGGGAGCCGGGCCGGGCGGTGAAGACGGGCACGTCGCCCAGCCGCAGGTCTTCGTGCTCGGAGGGCGTCAGGCTTGCCAGCGAGGGGCGCACGCGAACCTCCGCCCACAGCTTGTCGAGC
Source organism: Corallococcus sp. AS-1-12 (assembly GCF_020036995.1). Classification (NCBI taxonomy): domain Bacteria; kingdom Pseudomonadati; phylum Myxococcota; class Myxococcia; order Myxococcales; family Myxococcaceae; genus Corallococcus; species Corallococcus sp. AS-1-12. The sequence goes on from NZ_JAIQDD010000011.1 coordinate 51,199, forward strand.
AGTTGGTCCCGGTCGAGCGCGTCGCGCAGGAAGTCCGGGTGCAGGCCCTCCTGGAGGAGGAAGCCGTAGCGCATCGTCGCCCGGGCGATGTGGCGTACCTCCACGTCCCGGAACCCCTCCAACGTCCGCGCCACCTCCTCGCGGTGCTGGAGCAGGAGCCCGTACGTCTCCTGGAAGCCGTCTTCGATGCTCGCCCCGAACGCCGTGACGTCCACGGGCCGGCCCTCCAGCAGCGGGCGGTTGTGGGCCCCCGCGGTGGCGGGCTGCCGGCGGACGACGTGCAGGGTGTCCCGGGCGCGGTCCTCCAGCATGGGCGCGGCGTGGGGGAAGAGCTGGCCGGCCTCTCCGCCCAGGCCGCTCAGCTCCACTCCGGCCCGGCCGTCCCTGCCGAACATGAGCGTGGGCAGCAGGCCGCTGCTGATCACCGACCGCTCCAGGAAGCGCGCGGCGCGGGACACCGCCGTGTCGTCCGCGCGCGGGGGCGGCAGTTGGTGGAAGAGCCCCTCCAGGTCCACCAGCACGGGGAACTCCCCGGCCGCGAGGAGGTTGCCGGAGTGCAGGTCCACGCCGCGCAGCAGGTACAGCAGCGCCAGGTGGCTGCCCTGGCGCCAGTAGAAGCGGGACACGGCGTCGCGGTCCTCGCACCCGCCGGTCTCCACGTGCTCCACCCAGCCATGCGACGCGCGCGTCAGCACCTTCAGCCGGCGATGCGGGTGGCGCAGGCCCCAGCGCTCCAACTGCTCCAGCAGGTCCTGGTAGCGCGCCTCGACCTCCAGCGACCGCGGCTTGTAGACGACCCGCAGGCCGGAGCGGAAGGTCAGCAGCGCCACGCTGCGGCCCTCGCGGTGCGGATCTCCCGCGCCGGTGCGCGCCTCCACGAGCGGCCCCGGATCCACCCCCGCGCCGAGCACGGCCACCAGGGCCTCCCGGTCCTCCGCCAGGTGCGTCAGCAGCTCCAGGCTCGTCTGGAGCCAGCGCGCCAGCGACGTCGTCAGCAGCCGCGCCAGCACCGGGTACTCCTCCAGGAACGCGGCGAGCCGGCCCGGGGCCTCCAGGTGGTGCAGGGCGAAGTGCTCGAAGCGCGCCTGGGGGGTGTCACCCACCAGCTCGCCTCGCAGCCGGGCCACGTTGAGCTCCAGCACCAGGCAGCGGGTCGCGGTCTGCATCAACCGCTGCTCCAGCGCGTCCACGAGCCAGGCTTCGGCGCGCGCGTCCAGCAGTGCGTCGGGGGCTCGAGCCGTGCGGGCGGCCAGGTCCTCCACGCCCGCCCTCAGCCGGCGCAGCCCCAGTTGGAGGAACCGGCGCGTCAGTGACGGCACGCGCATGCGGGGGCTCGGGTCCACGGGGGAGGGGAGGGCGACGCCGGCCGCGCGGTCCGCCAGCACCTCTTCCAGGAGCGGCAGCCACGTCAGCGCCTCCGGCCGCGTCGTGCTTCCGGCGAGCCTGCGCACGAAGGACGCCGCGTCCAGCCCCACGCCGCGAAGCCGCTCGTCGAAGGACGCCTCATCGCCCAGCGTGCTGCGCCGCCACGCCTGGAGCCGCGACCCGGCCTGCTGGAGTGCCGTGGCGGAAGGGTCCTCTCCCGTGGCCTCCCGCTCATGGAGGAAGGCAGCCCGCTCCCACGCACCCATCTTCGAGCCCTCGCGCATGCGCGCCCTGCACGTCCGTCTGGACGCGGAAAAAGACAGGCGCGAGGACCGGAGCCCCCGCGCCTCGGGTGGAACGGGACGGCTCCCCGTGGGGGGCCGCCCGTCACACACCGTCCATCAGCACATCGAGAACGTCAGGTTGGTGCAGATGTACTCACAGGAGTTGGTGGCGGTGAAGCCGATGTCGATCCGGCCGCCGACCACGTCCATCAGCTCGGTCTCGCTCAGCTCGTTCAGCGTCGCGCCGGAGGGGTTCGCGGGAAGCTGAGCGCGCTGCTCGGCGGTCAGGCTCTCGCGGAACGACGGGTCCTTCCAGGCGCGGATGATCAGGTCGGGGGTCATCATGTTGGGCCGCCTCCTTTTTGACGGCCCTCTCAGGCTAGCCCGCGAACTCCGGCTGTTACAAACGTCGCAGCCTTTCCATGTATCGCTGGATGTTTCGGGTATGAGTCGCGGGCGCCCCAGCTTCCGCTGGCGCGTGGAAGGGCAGCACGCGTGGTGAAGCGCCCGGCGCCGAAAACCCCGCAGGCCTACTGCGCCGGTGGGGCTTCAGGGGCCTTCCGCATCGACTCATGGGCGCGGGCGCGCTCCTCGCGCTGCTTCTCGACCAGCTCGCGCGCCTTGACCTTCTGCGGCTCCTCCAGGAGCGCTTCGACCTCGCGGAACGCCGCCGTCTCGTTGTCCTCCATCGCCTGGAGCAGGAGCTGTTGCCGCTTCAACGCTTCGTCGTTCAAGGGCTCGGGAGGTTGGGCCGGAGGCCTGTACGCAGGCCGGCCCCTCGGGCCCGCGGGACCGGTCCTGACCGGCATGGTTCCCGGCGGCGGGTTGCCTCCCATGGGGGGGCTCCAGATCGCCCGGAGCTCTTCACGCAGGGGCCGGTTGGCCACGGCCAGCGCTTCGTCCCGCTGGCCAATCTGGATCAACTGGTCGGTGCTCAGCCCCAGCTCCTGATGGTGCTCGAGCAGCAACGCGAGGGGCGACTCGAAGAGGATCCTGGGGGGCGGCCTCCGCTGTTCCACCGGGGGAGACGATGCGCAGGCAGTAACAAGGGCCACCAGCAACAACCCCGGCATGAAATGGCGCGGCGACATTCGTCCTCCTTGGAGCGTGTGCCTGCTCTCTAGTCCGATACCGCGTCCCACAGAAGGACCCGGCGGTCCTGGCGCCGGGCACACTGACGTAGAGTGCACGGGTGACGTCCCAGCCTGATGACTCCGCCGGCCTCAATGACGGCTACGTGTACCGCGAGCGCATTGGCAGCGCCTTCGTGGGGCGCACCTCGCTCGCCCACCTGGCGAGCACGTACCGGCACTCCACCGAGGAGGAGTGGCGTGCGCGCTTCGTGCGCGGCGAGGTGCGACTGGACGGACTCATCGCGACCGGCGCCGAGGTGCTGCGGGTCCACCAGGAGCTCTGCTGGCACCGGCCGCCCTGGAGGGAGCGGGAGACGCCCGACAGCTTCGAGCTGGTGTACGAGGACGCTTCGCTGCTCGCGGTCATCAAGCCGAGCGGGCTGCCGACGCTGCCCTCCGGCGGCTTCCTCAAGAACACGCTGCTCTCGTTCGTGCGGCGGCGCTGGCCGGAGGCCTCCGCGCTGCACCGGCTGGGGCGGGCGACCTCGGGGCTGGTGCTCTTCTCCCGCACGCATGACGCCGCCGCGAAGCTCCTGCGCGACTGGCGCGAGGGCGACGTGGAGAAGCGCTACCGGGCGCTCTCGGATGGGGTCGCGGCGCAGGCGTCCTATGACATCCACGCGCCCATCGGGCTGGTGCCCCACCCCGTGCTGGGGTCGGTGCACGGGGCGACCGACACCGGCAAGCCGTCACACAGCCGCGCGGAGGTCCTGGAGCGGCGTGACGGGCAGACCCTCTTCGAGGTGCGAATCCACACCGGCCGCCCCGAGCAGATCCGCATCCACCTGGCGTCCATCGGCCATCCGCTCACGGGAGATCCGATGTTCGCCTCGGGAGGCTTGCCCCGCGAGCACGCGCCCGGTCTGCCCGGAGATGGCGGCTACCTGCTCCACGCGGAGACGCTCGCGTTCACGCATCCGCTCACGGCGGAGCGCCTGCGGCTGCACGCCCCACCTCCAGCCGGGTTGAGGACCGCGTCGGAGGACTGAGCCTCCGCACGCTCAGAGGCTGTCGATCGCGCCCTCGGGCCCGGCGGCGGCCGTTCCTTCGCCCGAAGGCCGCGCCAGTCGCGCGAGTTGCTGACGCAGTCCGGCGTCGCGCACGCGAAGGCGCGGGCGTTCACCCAGGGCGGTCCTCAAGCTCCAGCTTCCTTTGTGGGCAGAAGCGGCTCAATCTAGCTCCATTGTTCATCCGTCAGGTCCACCGGCCAGATGAGCTTGGCCCGGCGGTCTCAAGCGGTCGTCGGAACAACTGCCGCGAATACTTCGGCAGGCGTTCGCCATGCAAGCGTTTGACGCGGGTGCTCGTTGAGGTCGTGCACGATGGCAGCGAGTTGCTTGCCGCAGTGGGCGCTCGGGGATGCCCGATCCGCTGGGTTCTGGCCGTGGCCCTGCCTCGCCCTGGAGGATGAATCTCTTTCCCACTGGGGGACTTGATGAGGGTGCATCGCCCTGTCGCGCTACTCCTACTGGTTTGGTTGACAGGCTGTGCCTCAGGGCGCGTGGTGCGCTTGGAAACGGGCCAGGGGCCGCCAGTCGTCTTCACGCCTCACAACGACGAAGTCGGGCCGGTGGAGGTGGAGCGGCGCGAGTTCAAAGCGGCCGTGGCGAGGCTGGCGCGGGACGTGAGGTTCCCGGCCAATCCAGAGCAGGCTGCGCGGCGCCAGATGGGAGTGGACGCCCGAGACGGCACGTACCTCTTCGATCCGCGCACCCGGCGGATGACGCCACTGGAGGGGGCTGCGCTGGCCTCTGACATGCCGCCAGCGGAGGTGGAACTGACACGGGCATATCTGCGTTGGTGTGAGCGCACCGGGCGCAAGGGTGACTGTCTGCGTTTGCTGGCGGAGAGCCCCACCCTCACCGGAGACGGGCGCTATGCGCTGGCCATGGCCATGGCTCAAGGTGTTGTCCTGGAAGAGATGCTGGATGCCTTCAAAGACATGGCCGACCCGCACGCGGCACTCTCGGCGGCGCTGTGGACCATGACCCTCTATCTGGTCCTCTGGTCGGTACCCGAGCCAGTGAGCAAGGGCCTGGCTGCCGTGATGACGGCGACAGCTATTGTCTACCTCGGGGTGGACACCTTCTGGACGCTGATCGCGGGCTTCAAACTGCTGGTGGAGGAAGCGGATCGGGCCACCACGTTTGACGAACTCCGTGATGTGGGTGAGCGCTACGGTAAGGTGATGGGCCGGAACGCTGCGCGAGCCTTCGCGCTGCTGGCGACAGTGGCCGTCGGTAACACGGCCTCGGGCTTCGCCTCGAAGGTATCGACGCTGCCCGGTTCCGCAGAGGCGGCGGCGCTGGCCGGGGGCCGCGCGGGTATCCGCCTTGCCGCCGTAAGCGAAGTGGGAGCGGTGGCGGTGACGGGGGAGGCCGTCACGGTGGCACTCGCCCCCAATGCGGTGGCCATGACGGCACGGGCCATGGGGGGCACGGTTGCCGCCCCGGTGAACGCGGAGGGGCACGACCATCACATCGCCACGGACAAGTGGTGGAAGGCTACGAACAATGAAGGCCCGTGGTCTCCCAAGTTCCAGAGGATCTTCGACAGGGCGGGCATGTCGCTGGACGATCCGGCCAACATCGTCCACGTCAAGGGCCACAAGGGACCTCACCCGCAGGCGTACCATCAACGCATTCTCCGGCGCCTGTCTGACGCAACGGAGGGGTGTCGCACCATGCGGCAATGCCGCGAAGCGCTTACAGCCGAACTCGGCCGGCTGGGGGAGCAGATTGCCACTCCGGGCACCAAGCTGAATAAACTGGTCACCGGCACCTAGGATCATGACAATGGCTCACATGGTAAGGCGCTACTTCGATCTGAGCGACGACATGACAATTCCAGGTCGGTGGGTGCTCGGCACTCCCACCGACGCTCAAGGCCGGGAGGTGGACGACCCCTGGATGTTCTATCGGGGCCAGCAACTTCCAGACCTGGGACGCTTGAAGCTTCCCATGGATGTACCCGGCAGGGCGCTCGACTTCTCACTTGCGGCGTTCGCGGCCCCGGTGGTCCACGCCCGAGTGGCTTCCGCGCTCACGGAGCTGGCCCCCGAAGAAGTACAGACCCTGCCCGTGGAGATAGAGGGCCACCCTGAGCCGTTCTTCATTCTGGTGGCGACCCAACTCATTCAGTGCATTGACGAGAAGGCCACCGAGGAATTTCAGAAGTGGACGCCGGAGGACGGGCGCCCTGAGAAGGTTGGAAAGTACCGAGACATTTGGGGAATGCGGATTAACGCTACCCAGGTGGGCGACGCGAAGGTGTTCCGCGCTTGGGGATGGCCCATCGTCCTGATCGTCCGCGAGGAAATCCGCGACGCACTTGAGCGCATGGGTGCCACGGGAACAAAGTTTGAAGAAGTTTAAGGGCAGGTGCCACGGCTCTGAGGTGGTTCTCGGTGCCGGTGCTGGCTGTCACTGCTCGCCGGGAGGGCTCTACGGCCCGAGGTGGTGCTCGGCACGGGGGCACTCTGGCTCGACGTCGCGCGGGGACTCTTGCTGGGGTCACGAGCCCCAGCACTCGCCGCGAGGCCTGCATCGGCCGTGGCCCGCTTGGACGCGCACCAAGGGGTGGGGTGAACAATTACGGGCCAAACAAGAATTTGAAATCCCGCAGCAGAGTTCCACCTTCGACGTTCGACTCAGAGTAACTGAAACATCCTGAGGGGTACTCCCAGACTTCCCAAGCCGCCGTCCCACCGTCGAATTCAAATTCTGCGTAGTGAATCACTTCCGAACCCATCTCTCTTTCTTCTCCATCCTGCGCCGAATTCCACGGCAGGTCACTGCAAGTCACTTCAACAACCTCGCCAGTATGTTCAACTTTGATCTGCGCTGTCTGGTGACTCTGGATGCTCGCCATGCCACGCCTTCCTATGTGTTCGCTCCACGTTCGGCATGCTCGCTGACGCAAGCATGCTGCATGTTCGTTATAATCGAGTGGCGTCCGTTGTAATCACGTCTTCGTCGCGCTCGTAATCGGCTTTGCGGAGCGACTATCGTCCACCACGAGGCTGCGGGAGAGAACCTCGCCTGCCTCTACGCCATGGTGGCTACCTGCGAGGCCAACGGCGTTAATCCCGAGGACTCCCTGTCCGACGTGCTTCTGCGCGTGCAGACGCATCCCCACTCGCGCATTGGTGAGCTGCTACCCCACGAGTGGATGCGGCGACGCGCCGCCGTTCCGCCCGATTCGCCCCTCCAGCCCAGTCTCTGAACAGCTCGCTCCTCGCGGTGCTCGACGAGCACGGTCCACGTCTGTCATCAAGCCTCCCGGCACGTCATTGGCCGGACAGTTACGCCCGAGGTGTTGCTCAATGCGTGCCTACTGCTCATCGTGCGCTATCGCGTGCGTAGCAAGCGGCAGTTCTGCGAGCGGCTGGAGTACGACCTGCTCTTTCGCTTCTTCTTGGACATGAGCCTGGATGAGCCGAGCTTCGATGCGTCGAGCTTCGCGAAGAACAAGCAGCGGCTCTCGGAGGCCGACGTGGCTCGGCACTTCTTCGAGGGGGGCCAGACCCGAGGGCAGGGGCTGATGTCGGCGGAGCACTTCACGGTGAATGGCACGCTCATCAAGGCGTGGGCGGGCGTGAAGTCCTTCAAGAAGAAGGGCGGCAAGGACGAGGGGCCACCGGACGACAAGGGCAACCCCACTGTCAACTTCCATGGGCAGAAGCGCGGCAACGCCACGCACGAGTCGACAGCGGACCCGGAGTCGAGGCTGGCGCGCAAAGGCGGCAATGGCGCGAGGCTCTCCTACTCGGCCAGCGTGCTGATGGAGAATCGCAGCGGGCTGGTGGCGGATGTGGCGGTGGAGCTGGCGACGGGCGAAGCGGAGTGGGTGGGGGCTCTGCGGATGCTCGACCGTCAGAAAGACAGGGGGCGGGTGCCCACGACGCTGGGGGCGGATGCCGGGTACGACGTGCAGCGCTTCGTCGAGGCCACGCGCGAGCGCGGGGTGACACCCCATGCGCCCAGACGCGCGACGTGCGCCACGCCAGCCGAGTCGGCGCACGCTACCGCAGCCAGGCGAGGACGGGCCTCTGCGCCTGCTTCGTCGCCGCCTACAACCTGACACGCATGGCCCGAGTCGGGCCCACCTGACACGTCGCACGCCCCGCCGGGCAGCAGCTCGCCCCGGAGGAGGCTTGGGGGACACGGTCGCAGCCGCCGCAGGGTGCCTGCCCAGTCGTCAGAAACCTCTCGTAAACCTCGCATTGACGTGCCGGGCACGCTCGGAGCAGCGCGCCCGGCCCGAAACCGACCTCTTCAGCAGCCTGCTAGGCTCCGCTGGTCCCGGCGGCTAGCCCTTTTAGTAGGTGCCCCACCGCGAAGGAAGCGGCCCGCTCCACTGCGTCTGGCTCCCCGGGGTCGTCAACGGCGCGGTGCCGCTGATGCGCATGACGCTGGAGCTCGCGTTGAGGTCGGACCAGTTCACGGCGATGTTCCGGCAGTAGCGGTCCTTCGCGAAGCCGGTGGTCATGTCGTGGATGCAGGGCGTGGCATCCCAGACGCGGTCCGCTTGCAGGCGCTGGACGGCGGTGACGACGCTGGCGGGCATCTCGCCGGAGGCCCGGACGAAGGGAACGCCATCGACAGGCACGCCCTTCGACGACAGCAGCTCGAACACCTTGCCGGAGTAGCTCAGCGTGCCCGCCATGCTGAAGTCCCAGGCGCTGGCGCTGAAGGGCTGCGCCTGCCCACAGGAGGCCGGGTCGCCGGGCGCGTCCGTGCAGGCGCCGCCGAGGTGCAGCACCAGCACGGCGCCCGTCTCCACCGTGTAGCCCTGGGGGAAGGTGAAGGCGAAGTCGGAGTTGGTGAGCTCCTGGAGGGAGATGCCGCTCAGCGTCCCGCCGGAGACGGCCACCAGCTCGATGAGGTCCTGAGGGGCGTCAGGGTTGATCTCGGTGATGCGGAGCGAGGCCTCCGGCGGAGGCTCCCCCGCATCCGGGGAACCCGCGTCGCCGGAGCCCGCGTCGGGAGTGCTGGCGTCCACACCCGAGTCACCCGTACCCGCGTCCCCGGCCCCCGCGTCTGGCGAGGGTCCCTGGACGCAGCGCTCTTCCACGCAGACGATGGCGGGGCCCCGGGACGCACAATCCGCCGTGTCCGTGCACTCGGGGTCGGAGCAGGCGGAGACGAGCGGGAGCAGGGCAAGGGCTGCGAGTCGCGAGTGGAGCATGAGGCGGACCTGGAGGCGCGGTGGGGGAGCGCCCTGAAACATAGGAGAAATGGGCGCGCGGGTGAGGAGCAGAGCGCTGGCCCGGCTCCTGGCCGCCCGTCACCTGGAGATGGAAAGTGGCGTCGCGGCCCGCCGAAGTACAATGAGACACTGGTTTCGACTCGCCTCACCTTCCTTCGACCTGCCCCCTGGAGCCCGTGCGAGCCGCCCCCCGCATGACTTCCGTGTGATGTCACGACGCATGACATTGGCGCTGGGCCTGTGCGCCCTGGCGTTCCTGGGGGCGCTCCTGCTCATCCGGTGGCACGGCGGACGCGGAGCCCCGGCCTTGGCCCGGCCGGGAGCGGCTGTCCCACCGGAGGTCGTACCGCGTGTGGTGCCGCCGGCATCACCGCGCGAGGGCTTCCTGGGCGTCATCGTCGCCAGCGGCAGCGTGGACGTGGCCGCCCGGATGGAGGGCACCCTCGAGCGCATGAACGCGCAGGTCGGAGACACCGTGCGCCAGGGCGCGGTGCTCGCCCAACTGGACACGCGGGCCCTCCAGCGCGAGCTGGCGGTGGCGCAGGCGTCGCTCCAGGCGGGGGAGGCGGAGCAGCACATCGCCACCATCGCGCTCACGGAGATGCAGGAGCGGCTCCAGCGCCGCTCCGACCCGAAGCAGCGGGCCCTGGGCGCCCTCTCCGAGGAGGAGCTGGCCACCGCGCGCTTCCAGGAACAGACCGCCGTGGCCCGCCTGCGCGCGGCGGAGGCGATGGTGGCCGAGCGCAAGGCGCGCGTGGCGCAGATCGCCCAGAAGATCTCCGATGCCTCCGTGCTCGCGCCCTTCGACGGACAGGTGGCGAACCGCTACCTGGACACCGGCGCGATGGTGGCCCCCGGCCGCGCCGTCTTCCACCTCATCCGCTCCGGCTCGCAGCAGGTGCGCTTCGCCGTCCCGGAGGACCAGTCGGCGGGCCTCACGGTGGGCACGCGGCTGTCCGTGGAGCTGCCGTCCCTGGGGCAGGTCCTGGAGGGCAGGGTGGAGAACCTGGCGCCGGAGGTGGACGCGGCCTCGCGCATGGTCCTGGCCATCGCGAGCGTGCCCCGAGAGGGCCATGCGCCGGTTCCCTCGGGGGCCGTGGTGCGGGTGTTCGTCCAGAAGGACGCCGCTTCCCAGGCGGTCACGCCATGACGCCCAGGCCGAGCCCGTACCGCAAGGAGGCGCTGGAGTACCGGCAGCAGGCCCACGTGGAGTCCGGAGGGGACGTCCTGCGCATCAGCCCCGGGTGGACCCGGTGGGCCTACTGGGTGCTGCTGGGTGCGCTGGCCTGTGCGCTGCTCTTCTTCTGCGTGGGCACGCTCTTCGAATACGCGGCGGGTCCCGCGCTCATCCGCGTGGAGGGCAAGACGGACCTGACGGTCGCGTTCTCCGGCGTGGTGCTGAGCGTGGACGTGCAGCCTGGCCAGCGCGTCGTCGCGGGCCAGCCGCTGGTGCGCTTCGCGTCCGAACAGGAGCAGGGGACCCTGGCGCGCATCTCCCGCGAGTTCGAGCTGCAGCTCGTCCGCTACCTGCGAGACCCCTCGGACGAAGGGGCCCGCCAGGCGCTCACGGGCCTCAGGGCCGAGCGCGAGCTGGCGCAGGCCCGGCTGGAGGAGCGCACGCTGCGGGCGCCCCACGCGGGCGTCGTCGGGGACCTTCGCTTGCAGCCCGGCCAGTACATCTCCTCCGGCATGCGCGCGCTGTCGCTTTGGGGAGACGACGCGACGGTGGCGGTGCTGGCGTTCCTGCCGGGCCAGTACCGGCCGCTGCTCGTGCCGGGCATGGACCTGCGCCTGGAGCTCCAGGGCTTCGCCTACGAGTACCGCGACCTCGTCATCGAGTCCGTGGGTGATCAGATCATCGGGCCCGGCGAGGCGCGGCGCTACCTGGGGCAGGAGCTGGGGGACGCCATCCCCCTGGAGGGAGCGCTGGTGCTCGTGCGCGCGCGGCTGCCGCTGCGGACGTTCGTCCGCGAGGGGCGGACCTTCAACTACTACGACGGCATGCCGGCGCGGGCGGAGGCGCGGGTGAAGTCGGAGAGCATCCTGCTCACGCTCGTCCCCGGACTGAAGGAGCTGCTCCCCCATGGCGGATGAATCCGGGCGGGGGCTGGTGGAGCGCTTCCCCGCGCTCAGGAGGCTCCAGGAGGCGGTGCGCGGCCAGCGCATCCCGGAAGTGCGGCAGATGACGCCGGCGGAGTGCGGCCTCGCCTGTCTGGCCATGGTGCTGGGCTTCCACGGCCGGGGCGTGGGCCTGGACGACCTGCGGCGCGTGATGGGGACCGCCCAGGACGGGCTCGCGGCGGCGCACCTGCTGACCGCGGGGCGCGCCTTCGGCCTGCGGGGACGGGGCGTCTCCGTGGACCTGGACGGCGTGCCCCTCCTGCCGGAGGCGTCCGTCCTCCACTGGAAGTTCACCCACTACGTCGTCCTGGAGCGGTGGGCCCCCGACGGCGTGCACATCGTCGACCCGGCGCAGGGCCGCCGCTTCGTGTCCATGGAGCAGTTCCGGCAGTTCTTCACCGGCGTGGCGCTGCTCTTCGAGCCCGGCGAGGGCTTCGTGCGGGCCCCGGGCAAGCCCCGGCGCAGGTCGCGCTACGTGGAGAAGTTCGCGCGCCAATCCCAGACGCTCACGCGGGTGTTCGTCCTGTCGTTGATGTTGCAGGTGCTGACGCTCTCCATCCCCTTGCTGACCGGCCTGGTGGTGGACCGCGTCGTCCCCCGGGGGGACTACCACCTGCTGCTGGTCCTGGGGGTGGGCCTGGGCGCGCTGGTGTGCTTCCACCTGCTGACCTCGCTGGTGCGCAGCCACCTGCTGCTGGAGCTGCGCACGCGGGTGGACTCGGACATGACGCTCGGCTTCCTCGAGCACCTGGTGTCGCTGGCGTACCCCTTCTTCCAGGTGCGCGCCGCGGGCGACCTGATGGCGCGCCTCAACGTCACCGCCACCGTGCGCGAGGTGCTCTCCTCCAGCCTCGTGTCCACGCTGCTGGATGGCGTGCTGGTGGTGCTCTACTTCGCCATCCTGACCGTGGCGAGCCCCGGCACGGCCCTGCTGGTGGGCGCCCTGGGCGCGTTGCAGGTCCTGGTGTTCGAGGTGTCCCGGCGCCAGCAGCGCAGCCTGCTCGCGCGCAACCTGGAGCTGGAGGCGCGCAACCAGAGCTACCAGATTGAAATGCTGACGGGGATGCAGACCCTGAAGGCCTTCGGCGCGGAGCACCGCGCGGTCCAGCACTACTCCGGCCTCTTCGTGGACGTGCTCAACGTCTCCCTGGCCCGGGGCCGGCTGACCGCCTGGGTGGACGCGCTCACCGGCACGCTGAAGCTGAGCGCGCCCCTGCTGCTGCTCTGCCTGGGCTCGCTCCAGGTCCTGGAGGGGCGGATGAGCCTGGGGACGATGCTGAGCCTCAACGCGCTGGCCGTGGCCCTGCTCACGCCCCTGGCGAGCCTGGTGGCCACGATGGGCCAGTTGCAACTGGTGGGCAGCTACATCGAGCGCATCGACGACGTGCTGGACACCCCGGTGGAGCGCGAGCCGGCGCGGCCGGAGGCGAGCGCCCCGTTACAGGGGCGCATCGAGATGGAGCGCGTGTCGTTCCGGTTCGGTCCCCTGGCGCCGATGATCGTCCAGGACGTGTCCGTGCGCATCGAGCCCGGGCAGCTCGTGGCCATCGTGGGGCGCTCCGGCGCGGGGAAGAGCACGCTCGCGAACCTGCTCCTGGGGCTCTACCTGCCCACGGGGGGCCGGGTGCTCTACGACGGCGTCGACCTGGAGCAACTGTCCTTGAGCGCGGTGCGGGAGCAGGTGGGCATCGTCCTGCAGGAGGCCTCCTTCTTCGGGGCGACGCTGCGCGCGAACATCGCGCTCGGCGCCCCCTCGGCGCCCCCGGAGCGCATCGTCGCCGCGGCGAAGCAGGCGCAGATCCACGACGAGATCATGGCCATGCCGCTCCAGTACGACACGCCGCTGGCGGACCGGGGGATGTCCCTGTCCGGAGGCCAGCGGCAGCGGCTGGCCCTGGCCCGCGCCCTGGTCCGCGACCCGAAGATCCTCCTCTTGGATGAAGCGACGAGCGCCCTGGACTCCGTCACGGAGCACCGGGTCCAGGACGCGCTGGCCTCGCTGAACTGCACCCGCATCGTCATCGCGCACCGGTTGAGCACCATCCGCAAGGCGGACCTCATCCTGGTGATGGAGAACGGGCACATCGTCGAGCAGGGGAGTCATGAGACGCTCCTGCGAACGGACGGGGCCTACGCCCGGCTGGTGTCCGCCCAGCTCTAGCGTCCGCGCGTCATGACGCCGCCCTGCTCCAGCAGCCCGAAGAGCTCCAGCAGGGCCTCCACGGGAAAGACATGGCCGTACTCCGCGTGGGCCGCGTCGCGGATGTCCGCCACGGAGCGCTTGCCGTCGGCGTAGCTCGCGAGCGCATCCGCCAGTTGGTAGAAGCGCAGCTCGCTCTCCCCCTGCTCGCGCAGGGCCGTGGCCGCGGCGCCCATGGCGGCCTTCACCGCGTCCACCCGGGGCTGTGCACCGGGCATCGCGCGGCGCTCCAGCTCGTCGAACGACGCCAGCTCCTGGCCCTTCACGCGACGCGGAACGAAGGCCCGCGCCTTGCGCTCGGCTTCGCCCGGCGCGGGCTCCTTCAGGGACACCCCGCGCGCCTTGCCGTCCGCCTCCAGGCGCTTCAGGGCCTGGGACTCGGCGGTCTCCAGCGCCTGGACCATCGCCTTCACCGGCTCCGCGGGCGCGCCCAGGGCCAGGCAGGAGCGCAGGGCGTCGCGTTCACGCTGGTAGCCCGCGCGCACCCCGGCGCGGGCCAGCCGCGCGAAGCCGGGCACCTGCGCGGCGGGCGTCGCGGCCAGCTCGCGGCGGGCCCGGAACTCGTCCTCCGCCACGCGCTTCGCGCCGTGCACCGCCACCAGGCGCGCGAGCTCCAGGGCGCCCGTGCCTTCGGTCCACGCGGCGACGGTGATGCCCGCCAGCCCCGCGAAGGCGGCGCGGTGCAACTGGGTGGGGTCCACGTTCTCCGGCCGGTCTCCGCTGGTGTGGTAGCCGTCATCCGGCCACGTGGAGTAGGCGACGCCAGGGATGCCGTGGTCGTTGAAGAGCTGGTGATCCGAACCCCGGCTGTAGCGGTCCATGTGCGCGTCCATCGGGTCCTGCGAGCCGGTGACGGACCCGATGCGGAAGTCCTTCCTCCGCGGGTAGGCCACCCCGTTGAAGCGGTTCATGAAGGCCACCGTGGACTCGGACACGGCGTTCACGAAGCTGCCGTTCCAGTCCGGCGTGTACGAGACCTGGAAGCGCGAATGGGCGTGGGTCATGCTGGCGCCGAGCATGTCGAAGTTGAACTGCGCCACCCGCCGCACCGGGTCCGCGCCGTGATGCGCGAACCACTCGCGGGTGCCCTCGAACTCCGGCAGCCACAGCACGCGCAACGTGCGCACCGGCGGGGGCAGCACGCCCCGGCGGATGAGCATGGTGTACGTGCGCACCAGCTCCAGCAGCGTGGCGGAGCCGGAGGCGTTGTCGTCGGCGCCGGGCTTGTAGTGGTCCAGGTGGGCGGTGAGGACGATCTCCTCTGCGGCGAGCGTCCCGGGGATGACGCCGCTGACGATGCTGAGGTGGCCCGTGGGCGCTTGCGTGGCGACGCTCACGTCCACCTTCACCGGCCCTTCCTGCAACTGGGCGCGCAGCTCGCGCCCCTGGCGGTCGGACACCATGAACAGGAAGGGCGTGCGTGCGCCCTGCGGCATCAGGCTCCGGGGGACCAGGGCCCAGCCCACCTGATCCGGGAAGTCGCCGTCCATGCGGTGGGGCGCGTTCCACGGCGGCGTCGTATAGGACGACACCACGCCCACGGCGCCCAGCTTCACCACGGCGGTGCGCAGCGCGGGCACGGGGTGCCCCCGGGTGAGCACCACCTTGCCCTTCAGGTCCTTGCCCGCGAACTCCGCGTCCTGGGTGCCCGTGCCCACGTCGACGAGCTCCAGGTCCTTGCCCTCGAAGCTGCCGCTGCCGATCGCCAGGGACATGGGCAGGTCGGCGTAGGACGTCACGCGGTGCCGGTGGGGACCGGCCACCCACAGCTCGCCGTGCGTGGCCCGCCACTGGGGCCCATCCTTCATCGCCTCCAGGCGGACGTCCTGGAGCCCCGCGGCCTCGGCGGCGGCCTTCGTCCAGGCGGCCGCCTCCGAGTAGCCATCCACGCTGTCGCGCGCGAGCAGGGACAGGCGCTGCACGCCGTCATGGATCCGGTCTCCCGAGCTCTCCTGGATGAGGGCGCGCACCACGTCGTCCCGGAGCACCATCCCGGTGGTGGGCGAGATGGGCCCCAGAGGGGACACGGGGGCCTGGGCGGAGGCGCCGAGCGATGCGAGCACGGCGAGGAGGGCGAAGGGCAACGGGCGGAGGGGCATGGCTTCGCCGTTCTATACCGTGCCCCGCGTGCTCCCCGTCAGCCCAGCGTCAGCAGCGCGCCGCAGACCATCATCCCCACGCCCACGACGAGCTTCCAGGACAGGGGCTCTCCCAGCAGGCCCCACGCCAGGACGAGCGTGAGGGCCAGGCTGAGCTTGTCGATGGGCGCCACCCGCGAGGCGGGTGCGAGCTGGAGCGCCCGGAAGTAGGCCAGCCAGGACAGGCCCGTGGCCACGCCGGAGAGCGCGAGGAAGAGGAGCGTGCGGCGGCTGAGGTGGGGGAGCGCGGCCCCCTCTCCCCGGGCCAGCGCGAGCGTCCAGGCGAAGATGAGCACCACCGCGGTGCGCAGGGCGGTGGCGAGCGTGGACGGCACGCCCTCCACCCCCACCTTCGCGAGAATGGCGGTCAGCGCGGCGAAACCCGCGGAGGCCAGGGCGTAGATCCACCACGTCATGTGCGCGACTCCAGGGACGGAGGACAGTGGACACCCAAAACAGAAGCCCAGCAACCCGGTGGGGTTGCTGGGCCTCTGAGCACCGGACTTCCGTGAGGACTACCGGACGACGGTCAGCGCCGTGTCGTCGATGAAGAAGCTCGTCTGCAGCGACGAGTCCTCCGTGCCGTTGAAGTAGATGCGGACGGTCTGGCCCTTGTACGCGGCCAGGTCGAACGTCCGCTGGACGTAGGCGGTGCCCTTGTCCAGGTTGCTGTACGTGGCCAGCGTGGCCAGCACCGTGCCCGCGCTGTTGCGGACCTGGACGGCCAGCTTGTCGTAGGCCGTCGTGGTCGTCGTCTCGGACGTGGTGATGCGCGCCCAGAAGGTGAACGTGGCGCTGCACGCCGTGGCGGGGATGGTGACGTCCTGGTAGGCGAACTCGGTGCGCGTGGCGCCGTAGCCGTTCAGGTAGGCCTTGTACGTGCCCGTGCGCGGCGCGCTGCCGGACGTGGTGCCGTCGATGACGCCGGACGACGTGGTCCAGCCCGTGTTGCCGCTCTCGAAGCCCGCGTTGGCGAGGAGCTGCTCGGTGATGGAGCAACTGCCCGTGCCGTTGTTCACCGTCACCGACACCGTGGAGGACGTGCCCACGTTGTTCGCCGCGTCATACGCCTTCGTGGTCAGCGCGTAGGTGCCGTTGGCCACCGTCGCCGTGTTCCAGGAGATGCTGTAGGGCGAGGCCGTCGCCGTGCCCAGGAGCGTGGTGCCCGCGTAGAACTCCACGCGCGACACGCCGACGTTGTCGGTGGCGCTGGCGCTCAGGCTCGCGGTGCCGCTCAGCGTGGCGCCGCCCGCGGGCGAGGTGATGGACGTCGTGGGCGGGGTGGTGTCACTGCCGCCGCCTCCGGTGATGAAGAGCGTGTAGAGCAGCTTGTTGGGCGAGCCCGTCCCCGGGCTGGTGACCTTGTTCGGCGTGGCGTTGTCCACCAGCGCGTCGCGCACCTGCGCGGGCGTCGCGGTGGGGTTGGCGCTCAGGTAGAGCGCCGCGGCGCCGGCCACGTGCGGCGACGCCATGGACGTGCCGCTCATGGACGTGCTCGACGAGTTGCCGGAGTTCGACGCGGACGTGATGCTCGAGCCCGGTGCGAAGATGTCCACGCACGTCCCGTAGTTGGAGAACGACGAGCGGGCGTCGCTGCTGGTGGTGGAGCCCACGGTGATGGCGTTGGGCGCGCGGGCCGGCGAGTAGTTGCAGGCGTTCGCGCTGTCGTTGCCGGCGGCGACCACCGTGGTGACGCCCGCGGCGATCAGCCGCTCCGTCGCGTCGTCGATGGCCTGGATGCCCACGTCGCCCAGGCTCATGTTGGCGACCGCGGGCTTGACGTGGTTGGCCGCCACCCAGTCGATACCGCCGATGACCTGCGCGTCGTTGCCGTAGCCTGTGCAGTCCAGCACGCGCACGCCGTGGAGGGTGACCTTCTTCGCCACGCCCCAGGTCGTGCCGCCCACCGTGCCCGACACGTGCGTGCCGTGGCCATGGCAGTCGGACGGGTCGCTGTCGTTGTCGATGAAGTCGTAGCCGTTGCCGATGCGGCCGGTGAACTCGGTGTGGGTCTGCCGGATGCCGGTGTCGATGACGTACGCGTGCACCCCGGTGCCGTCGACGTTGTACGTGTAGGAGCTGTTGCGCGGCAGGTCCCGCTGGTCGATGCGGTCGATGCCCCAGGTCGCGTTGGTCTGCGTCGCGGACACGTGGATGAGGCCGTTCTCCTGCACGTACGCCACGCGCGGGTCGGACAGGAGGCGCCGGGCCTCCGCCTCGCTCATGTTCGCCAGGAAGCCGCGGATGGAGTGCTCATACGTCCGCAGCACCCGGCCGCTGGTGAGGGACGTCAGCTCCCGGGCGATGTCCGCCGCCCCCTGCTGCCGGACCTCCTGCGCCGAATCGCGCAGGACCACGATGTACTCGTTGGGGATGGCCCGCTCGCGGCGGATCATCTGTGCCGTTTGACCGATCTGCTCGCTGTCGGACTCCGGGCCCTCCGGCATCGGGCCGCACGCCGCGGCCAGCAGGGAGATGGCGCTCACCGCCTGGGTCAGTTTCAGTTTCATTCGGCCTCTCAGGGAACGTGCGGGCACCGGGACGGATGCCCTCGCACAAACAGCGAAATTATATTTTCGAGAATAAGCGGTCAATCAAGGTGGGCGCGTCTTCCCTGCCGGCATGACACTCCGGCTTGAGGCGCTTTACATTGAGCGAACGTTCACTCAATGATGCGGGCATGCCTCGTACGGCTGACGCCAATGCGGTCCTCCGGGAGAAGACGCGGGAGCGCGTGCTCCAGGCCGCGGTGCGGCTCTTCTCCCGGCACGGCTTCGACGGGACCAGCGTCCGCGCGCTCGCGCAGGAGGCGGACATCGCCGTGGGGCTGCTCTATTCGCACTTCGAGTCGAAGGAGGCGGTGCTCCTGGCGCTGATGCAGTCGTCGATGCTGGACGTCGCGCGGACGCTGGAGGTGGCGGACCTGGAGCCCACCGCGCGAGGGTTCGTCACGGCGCTGCTCACGTCCGCCGTGGAGATGATGGACGCGCACCGGGAGCTCTGGCGGCTGAGCCAGGGCCTGCGTCACCAGCCGGAGGTGCTGGCGCGGCTGAAGCTGCCGCTGGAGCACTTCCTGGGGGCCACGCACCAGCGGCTGAAAGAGGCGCTGGCCGCGCGCGGCGTGCCCGAGGCTGACATTGAAGCGCGGGTGCTCTTCGCCATGGTGGAGGGCCTCTCCCAGCAATACGTGCAGCACGAAGGCGACTACCCCGCCGCCGCGGTGATCCGGGCCGCGGCCCGGCGGTGGCCCGCGACCTCCTCACGCAAGCGAAAGGCAGACACCCCATGAAGCGGTTGACGGTTCCCGGCGGTGAGATGGCGTGGTGGGAGGAAGGGCAGGGCACGCCGGTGGTGCTGGTGCACGGGACGCCTTCGTCGTCGCGCGAGTGGCGGGACGTGGCCCGGCGGCTCTCACCGTCCTACCGCGTGCTCGCGCCGGAGCACCTGGGCTTCGGTGACAGCGAGCGGCCCGGGGACTGGCGCACCTATTCGCTGCCGTGGCACGTGGAGAACCTGCGCGCGTGGTTCGACCAGATGTCGCTGGGGCCCTTCCACCTGGTGGTGCATGACTTTGGCGGGCCCATCGCGTTGCCGCTCGCCATCGCGGCGCCGGAGCGGGTGCTGAGCCTCACCGTGGTGCAGAGCTGGCTGTGGGACCTGAAGGGCCCCAATGTCGACAACGCGCTGATGCGGTGGCTGTACCTGTCCTGGAACTTCTCCGCGCGGACGCTGGTGAAGATGTCCTGGGGGCGCCGCGCGAAGCTGACGCGGGAGCTGCACCAGTCCTTCATGTCTCAATTCCCGGACCGGGCGTCACGGATGGGCACGTGGGGCTTCGCGCGCTCCATCTCCCACGAAGGCCCGTGGATGGAGGAGCAGGGGCAGGGCCTGGGCCGGCTCGCGGACCTCCCGTCGCTGATCATCTGGGGCAAGGCGGACAAGGTCGTGAAGCCCGAGCACCTGTCTCGGTGGCGGCAGGCGCTGCCCCGGGCGCGGGTGCTGGAACTGGAGGACGTGGGCCACTTCCCGCAGCTCGAAGCGCCTGACGCGGTGGGGGCCGCGCTGATGGATCAGTTGGCCCGTGTGGGTCAGCCCCGCTCCATTGACGACGTGTCGCCGGCGCCCGTTTGATTCACGGCGTCCGCTGCTGCTCCCCAGGAGTCACCCCGTGCCTCATCCCAATGCCGAGACGGCGCTGGACATGCTGGAGTACTGCCGCTTCGCCTACAAGGCGTACGCCCAGGGGTGTGTCTACCCGATGGATCCGTTCTACGAATCTCACGGGGCCGGGATGTGGCAGGGCGCGCGGGACCGGGTGCTGGCCCAGGTGCACAAGCTGCTCGGCAGCGAAGCGGACATCCACAAGTTCGACCCCATTGAATACGACTTGAAGACCCCGCCGAACCCCCGGGACGGGGTCGTGTACCGGGGCGGCACGGGAGACGCTCCGTACATCCTGTTCCAACCCCGGGAGCTGGACCGCTCCATCTCCTTCTCCAAGGGCGTGGACCTGGAAGGGGAGGACATTCCCATCAAGGTCCAGGACTTCTTCGGGGAGAAGACGCTGCTGGGCCTGGAGCACTCCGAGGCGAGCGGTACGAAGCGCTGCTGCTACTTCCAGGGCAAGACGGGGATGACGCAGACGCACCCGAAGGCGGGCTGGCCCAGTTGGATGGGCGCCGCCATCTACGACCCCGACCTCCAGCGGCTGACGGTCGTCTTCCGCGGCAGCCGGAGCGGGGCCGGCGGACGCGCGCTGGGGCAGGCGCTGGTCAGCAGCGTGGGGAGCCCGGACTGGGTCACCGACATGAACCACCTGAAGGAGGTGAGGGTCGGCCGGTTCAGCAACGCGAAGCTGTCCGCCGGCTTCTGGTACGCCTACAAGAGCTGCCAGGAGTCCCTGGCGGCGGCCTGCCTGGAGGCGATGCACGGCCGCGTTCCCCGGGAGATCATCTTCACCGGACACAGCCTGGGTGGCGCGCTCGCGCAGTGCGCCTATCTGGACCTGGCGGGCGGCACGCTGCTGGAGAAGGTCTACGCGAAGATCAAGAGCCGGGTGAGCGTCTGCTGTTACGCCATCTCCGCGCCGCCCGTCGTGCTCGGGGCGGACTCGAAGGCCAAGCTGGAGCTGCACATCGGCGGGGACGCGCAGGTGTTCCACTACTTCTCGCCGTACGACGCCGTGCACAACAGCAAGAAGGTGAAGACCTCCGCGGTGACGGCCGTGAACTCGGTGGTGGGCCTGTTCACGCATCCGCTCACGTCGCCGTGTCACCTGGGCGTGGAGATTCCCCTGAAGGACTGCACGCGGGCCTTCCCGGACGCGCATGAGCCCGAGGAGGTGCGCACGGGGCTCGTCGGGCTCATCCGGAAGGAGAGCCGGATGGGCCTGCCCGCGGACCCGGGCTTCTGGCCCACGTTCTCCTTCAACCCCACCGGCCCGTGGGGGGCGTCGGTGCGGCCGGGTGGGGACTGGGCCGCGGAGGCGCTCGCGGCGCACCTGAAGATCGCGCTCATCACCAGCGTCTCGGAGTCGCGCGCGCGGGTGCGCGCGCAGCTCTGGGCGGACGTGGTCAAGGGCAGTGGGAAGAAGAAGGGCGACTACGAGGTCGTGGACGACACGGATGGGGCCTCGTTCGACGCCTTCTCCGATGCGTGTGGCCTGGTGGCGGAGCTGAGCAATCCCTTCACGGACAACCGCTCACGGAACAAGACGCAGCTACGGGCCCTGCGCAACGAGATGATCAAGTCCTACCAGGGGGCCTCGGGGCACAAGGCCTCCTCCAGCGTCTACTTCGTCATGCTCCAGTACCTGACCGCCGCGCAGTACGGGCTCGACATCGTTTGAGCCAGACGGCGGATGCGGGGGCGCTGGGAGGCCTCACTTCCGGTTCGCGCAGAAGGGGGCGTCGAAGGTCCCCGACAGGTCCGTCTTCGTTCCGGTGGACTTCTCCTGGACCTGGACCTCGAAGCTGCCAACGAGCCGGTCCGTCGTGGCGGTCGTCAGTTTGATGCTCCCGCTGGTGGCCACCGCGACGGTCTCCGGTTCTCCGTCCGCGAGGCTCTGCTGGATCTGGACGAACCCGGGACTGCTGGCGGTGCCGACCTCGAAGGTCCCTGCCGCAGGGGGGCCGATGACCGAGACCATCACGTAGCGGGCCGGCGGAAGGACATAGCCGGCGTCCGCGGCGCTCGTGCAGAAGCCGGAGAAGTCGCTGTCGGCCAGCACGGCAATCGAGAGCGAGGTCCCGCCGTCGGGGCTGCGCGGGAGCAGCTCGCCGGACCAGGTCACCGGGAAGGCCTTGTCGCCCTGCAGGGACCCTACGCCCTCCGGCTGCTCCGTCTTGGAGTCACAGGCAGGGAGGAAGAGCAGTCCGATGATGGGAAGGAGGCTCAAGCGCATGGGGCGTCCTTGATGATCGGGGCAGGTGCTCCGGGGATCCTATGCGAACAGGGGGCGGGACGCGGGTGCGCGCGTCGCGACGATGAACAGCCGGGGGAAGGGCAGCAGGACCGTCCCGTCGGGCAGGGCCGGGTAGTCCCGGGCAATCCCTTCCAGATAGCGTCCGAGGAAGTCTGTCTTCTCGCCTGCGTCGAGCGGTTCGAGGAAGGGCCGGAGACCCGAGCCCTTGAACCACTCCACCACCGCGCTGGCGCCTCCGGTCAGCGGGTGGAAGTAGGTCGTGCGCCAGACATCCACCGTGGCTCCGGCGTCGCGCAGCACGCGGAAGTACCAGTCTGCATCGTGGCGCTCCGTCCGGGCGCTCGCGGCTCCCTTCAGTGTGTCCGCCCAGGGACCGGCGCTGGCGGTCTCCCGCATCAGCCGGTGGGACGGCTCCTCCAGGTTGTCCGGGATCTGCACGGCGAGGCTTCCACCCTCCGCCAGCTTGTGGAGGAGCGCGGGCAGCAGCGTGGCGTGGTCCGGCACCCACTGGAGCACCGCGTTCGCCAGGATGACGTCGTAGGGGCCCGGGTCGCTCCAGGTCGCGATGTCTCCCCGGTCGAAGCGCACGTCCGGCAGGCGCTTGCGCGCCGCGGTGAGCATGTCCGGTGAGCTGTCCATTCCGGTGATGGCGGCCTCGGGGAAGCGGGCGCGCAGCAGCTCCGTGGAGTTGCCGGGGCCACAGCCGATGTCCGCCGCGCGCTTCACGCCGGCCGAGGAGACCCGTGCGAGCAGGTCCCGGATGGGGCGGTTCCGTTCGTCCTCGAAGCGCGTGTACTGCGCCGCTGACCAGTCCATGGGCGTCCCCTTTTTCGGGAACCTATCGCGTCATGGCGGTGTCATGAGGGGGCCATGTCTTGGCGGGCATGAGCTCGCCATTCGCGGATGGGTTAGCGTTCAATCATGCGCCTCTTTCGTGCTTCCGCCGTCGTGTTGCTGATGGGCGTCCTCGCCTCGGGGTGCAAACGGGACGCGGACGCGCCTCCCAGGGCCGCCGCTCCGAGCGCGCCGCCAGCGCCCTTCATCCAGGCGGGGCTGGTGGCGCCCGTCACCGTCGCGGGACAGCCGGACACGGGAGAGGTGGACCTCGCGGCGCTGCGCGACTCCGTGGCGGATCCCAAGGTGCTCTCCGAAGCCGAGGTCGCGGCGCTCTCGCCGGCCGGCAACCGTCCACCCGGGGCTCCGGGGCCCGCGGGTGCGCCCGTTCCGCCGAGACCGCGCGCCGTCGAGGCCCCCGGACTCGGGGAGACGGAGGCGTTGCCGGCCGCGGCGAACGAGGAGCTGGCACGCTCCGAGATGCGGGAGCGCGAGGCGCGTGCACGTGAAGAGCTCCGGGCCGCGGCCGACACCCAGGCGCGCGCCGAGCCGGAATCGGATGGCGTCGAGGGCGGTGTCGTCGGAGGCGTCATTGGCGGCATGTCTGGAGTGCCAGCTCCTTCCGCCGCGCCCCCTCCTTCGGAGCAGCGCCGCAATCAGTTCATGCAGGTCATCAGGGGTGGCGGTGGCGCAGGCGCTGGAGGTTTTGGCTCCGGCTCCGGGCCGATGCCCGCGAAGAAGCAGGCCGCCAGGGCGGAGGATGCCCCGAAGCCGCTGCTGCCTCGTGTGGAGGCCGCGCCTCGCGCCGCCAAGGTGCTGGTGATGGGGGATGACGGCCGCTACCAGCCCCTCAAGGCCCGCGCAGTGCGCGTCGTGACGTACATCCAGGGCGCCCGGGCGCGGACCGTGGTCGATCACCTCTTCGAGAACGACTCCGGCCGCAACCTGGAGGGCACGTTCTATTACCCGCTGCCCGGCGGCGCGACGGTGGCGGGCTTCGCGCTGTACTCGGGGGCGGTGGCGGTGGACACGCCCTCGCTGTTCCAGTCGCCGGACCTGCTGCCTCCCCTGGGGGAGGACTCGGCGGAGCCGGAGCGGCTCTCGGCCTCCGCGCCGCCCTCGGCCCGGGGCGCGAAGCGCTCCTGGGGTGACATCCAGGAGGCCCGCGTCGTGGAGCAGAAGCGCGCGCGGGAGGTGTACGAGGACGTCGTGCGCCGCAACGTGGACCCCGCGCTGCTCGAATGGTCGGGCGCGTCCACGTTCAGTGCCCGCGTCTTCCCCCTGCCGCCCAGGTCCCTCAAGCGCGTCGTCATCGCGTATGAGCAGACGCTCCTCTTCGACGGAACCCACCTGCGCTACACGTGGCCGCTGCCTCCTGACGCGGGCAAGGAGTTGCGTGTCACCGCTCGGGTCCACGTGGATCCCCGCCAGGTCTCGCAGGTCCTCGTGCAGCCGGAGGCGGTGGTCACGAAGCGCGGCAAGCTGGACGCCTGGTGGGTCTACGACCTTCCCAAGCTCGCCGGGGACGGAGCGCTGAGCGTGGCCCTGAAGCCCCAGGGCGCGGACGCGGACGTGCTGGTGGGCTCGGACGACGCGGGGCTTCCGGGCCGCGCCTTCCACGCGCGGGTGCGGCTGCCGGAGCGGCTCACCTCGGGCGCGGAGGGGCCTCCCACGGGCCGCGCGGTGCTGGTGGTGGACACGTCCCTGTCCGCCGAGGACGGCAACGCGTGGGCCATCCAGGCGGCCACGCTGCGCGCCCTCCTGGAGAAGGACGCGACGCTGAAGGAGTACGCGGTGCTCCTCTTCGACGTGCGTCCGCGCTGGCTGCACGGGCCGGGCTTCCGCCCGAACGACGCGGCGAACCGGCAGGCCAGCTTCGCGGAGCTGGAGCGCGTCTTCCTGGAGGGCGCGTCCCATGTGGACGGCGCGCTGGAGGAGCTGGACCGCGCCGGGCGTGAGTGGCTCAAGCCCTCCGCGCCGGGAGAGCGGGTGACGGCCTTCCTCCTCTCCGACGGCAACATCACGTGGGGGCAGAGCCGCGTGGACGCGCTGCTGTCCCGGCACCCGTGCGTGGAGTCGCTGCGCTGGGTGACGTACCGCTTTGGCGAGGCGGCGGTGAACACGGAGCTCTTCGACGCGATGGCCCGCTCCAGCGGCGGGCGTGTCGTGAACGTCCTGTCCGCGGCGGAGGTGGACGCCGCCGCGAAGGCGCACCGCGCGGCGTCCGTGGTGCTGTCCCGCGTGTCGGTGGTGGGCGCGGACGTGAAGGACCTGGTGGTGGCGGGCCGGCCCCGGCTCGTCTTCCCCGGGCAGGAGCTGCAGGTGGCGGGGCGGCTGCCGGGCAAGGGGGAGGCGGCGTTGGAGGTGGTGACCCAGGCCGGCACCGGGCCCGAGCGCACGCTGCGCATCGACCTGCCGGCGGATGCCCACAGCACGTTCGCGCCCCGGGCGTGGGCGGAGCTCTTCGTGTCCCAATTGGTGTCCCTGGATGACGAGCGCCTGGACCGGATGGTGGTGGCGCTCAGCCAGCACTACCGGCTGGCCAACGCCCGCGCGTCCATGCTCGTGCTGGAGTCCGAGGGCGATTACACGCGCTACGCCATCCGCGACGAGCAGGTGGACCTGGCGAACCTGGAGTCGCTGCGGCGCATGGAGGAGGACCAGCGCCGGGACAAGCTGCTGGGCATCGCGCTGGACGACGTGCCCGCCGAAGGCCGCGCGGTGGTGGCCGGGCTCGCCGGTCAGAAGGGGATGCCCGCGCTCCTGCGGCGCCAGCCGCTGCGGGACGCGCCCTACGCGGGCGGTGACGAGCGGATCGCGGCCGAGCTGGCCTACCGCAAGGCGCGGCGGGAGAACCGCGACGACGTGATGATCTACGAGGCCGTGGCGCGCCGCCGCGCCTTCTCCGGGGACACCTGGGGCGCGGTGCGTGCGCTGTCGTCTCCCGTGGAGCTGCGGCCCCGCGACGCGGAGGCGCTGCGGCTGGTGGGCTACGGCCTGCTGGCGCTGGGGCAGTACCCGGCGGCGGCGGAGCTCTTCGAGCACGTGCGCCTGAGCCGCCCCTTCGAGGCGCAGGCCTTCCTGGAGGAGGCGCTCGCGCTGGACGCGGCCGGGCGCTACTCGGAGGCCGCCCGGAACTACGAGATCGTCCTGGCGCGGCCCTGGAGGCGCCATGGCGACGAGCTGCGGACGGTGGCGGCCTTCCACTACGCCCGGATGCTGGCGGGGCTGGAGCGGCAGCCCCGGCTCGCGGAGGTGGCGCCGGTCCTCAAGGCGCGCCGCGCCGGGCTGCGGGGGCCCGGCGGTGAGGGGATGTTCGCGGACGTCCGGCCCATCGACTACCAGCTCACCACGCACTGGAACTCGGACAGCACGGACATCGACCTGTGGGTCATCGAGCCGGACGGGGAGAAGTGCTTCTACCAGCACAAGCAGACGTCGCTGGGCGGGCAGTTGTACTGGGACATCACGGATGGCCTGGGGCCGGAGCTGTACCACGCGCGGAAGGCAGCGCCGGGGCCGTACCACGTGCTGGTGCACTACTACGGCAACCGCTCGTCGCGGTACGTGGTGCCCACCGCGCTGCTGCTCGTGAGCGACCGGAACGTCTTCACGGCCGACGACGCGGCCCAGCGGCGCTTCCAGGTGCGCATCCTGCCCAACACGAACGCGCGTCTGTTGTTGCGGCGCGAGGAACTGGTGGCGTCGAAGGACCGCGTAGCGGCGCAGCCCTCACCGTGAGGTCCGCTCGCGCGGGGGCTCCGCCTCCTGCGCTAGCAGCCATGCGGCGATGGCCTGCTCACAGGCCTCGGGCTGGTCCAGGAAGGCGAAGTGCCCACTGTCCACCTCGAACCAGGTCGCGCGCCGTCCCAGGCGCGTGGCTACGTCCCTCATGATGCGCGTGGGCATCATCGTGTCGCGCGTGCCCTGCACGAGCAGGACGGGGGCCCGTGGCGCTGGCGCCCGCGCCTCGGCGCCGGAGATCAGCACCAGCCCGCGCAGCTCGATGCCAGCAGGCAGGGGCCGGCCGCCGAGTACGTGCGCGCCCACCGCGCCGTTGGACAGCCCCGCGAGGTACACGCGGCGGATGCCCTGGTCCCGGAGCCAGACCAGGGTGCGCTCGAGCGTCCTCGCGCCGTCCGCGCTCCACCAGTCACCCCGGGGACCCACGGACGGGCAGACGGTCCTCGCGGAGATGGCCCGGGCGGCCCGGGCCAGTTGCCAGCAATACACGGTGAAGTTTCCGGCGTAGCCGTGGAGCATCACCACGGCCGTGTCGGGGCTCGGCGTCTCGGGCGTGATGACCACCGTGTCGAAGGCCTCCGGTGACTGGCGTCCCAGCCACGTGGAGATGGCGGGCGTCGCCACCAGCCCCTCCTCCCGGGCGAGCCGGTCGAACGCGGACTCCAGCGCGGGAATGAACCGCGCCGCGTCCGAGGCGGGGACCCGCCGCGTGCGCCAGAGGACATGGGCCGCGAGGAGCGTGCCGTCGCGCTCGTCCACCAGCCGGTTGAGGTAGCGCGTCCCCGGCGAGGGCAGGAGCCCGGTGCGCACCCGCGGGCCCTCCGCGCCCACGAGCCGGACCGCCGCGACCGCGACGAGGAGCCCCAGGCCCGCGCGCGTCAGGCCACCGCGCGTTCGCCAGGGCTTCGTGAGGAGCCCCAGCGAAAGCACCACGCCTCCCACCGCATAACCCCAGCCTGACGCAGACGCGCCGATGCAGGCGGCCAGGACGAAGAGCGCGACGGCGGGAGGGCCCACGAAGAGCCCGAGGACGAAGGCCGCCCTCGCGCGCGGATGCCTTGATGCGTTCATGCCGCGAGCATCGCGGCGGGCGCCGCCGGGAGGTCCTTCCCGCTCCCGGACGGCTCCAGGTCACGGGTGAGCGGTCGTTTCCCCGGGCCCTGCCGTCACGGGCACTGCGAGATGCAGTACGCGCGGTAGCTGTTGCAGTAGTAGGGGTCGCCGCCGCCAAAGTAACACTGGTAATACTTCTGGTCGCACGCGTCGGTACAGGCGCTCGGGACCGCCATCTCGACGACGCGGTTCGCCTCCTCGGGGCTCATGGGCTCCAGCTCCTCGGCGCCGCCGCAGCCCGCGAGCAGTCCAACGGCCATCAGTCCGGCAATGATTGCCACGCGCATTCACATCTCCTGGTCTTTTGGGGGAAGGGGTGCTGCCCCGCCAGGATAGCGCTGTCTTCCAATTCCGGACAATGGGCAGACGTCCCCAGGAAATCCTCGCGGGGCCGGGCGGTTGCTATCCTCCAGTGCCCCGCGACAGGAAGGATGCAACCCCATGACGAGGACCCCCGCCACCCGGACTGACTTGAAGGACGCCCTGCGGCGCCTGGGCGTGGAGGAGGGCGACCTCGTGATGGTCCATGCCGGCCTCCGGAGCCTGGGGCCCGTGCTGGGCGGGGTGAACGCCGTGGTGCTGGCGCTGCAAGACGCGGTGGGCTCCCAGGGCACGCTCATGGCCTACGTGGACTGGGAGCTGGGCGTGGAGCCGGAGGACTTCGAGGACGCGCGCCTCCGCGACGAGATCCCCACCTTCGACAAGCGCACCGCGCGGGCCATGCGAGACCACGGCATCCTCGCGGAGACGCTCAGGACCTGGCCCGGCGCGATCCGCAGCGACCATCCAGACGCGGGCATGGTCGCCATCGGCCCGAGGGCGGAGTGGCTCTGCGCGGACCACCCGTTCCGCTATGGCTATGGCCCCGGCTCGCCGCTGGCCCGGCTGGTGGAGGCGCGGGGCAAGGTGCTGATGCTCGGGGCGCCGCTGGAGACGCTCACGCTCCTGCACCACGCGGAGCACCTGGCGGACCTCCCCGGCAAGCGCGTGGTCCGCTACCAGCGGCCGCTCCAGGTCGACGGCGAGCGGCGCTGGGTGGACTTCGAGGAGTTCGACACCAGCGAGCCGGTGACCGACGCCCTGCGAGCGTCCAGCGTGGACGCCTTCACGCGCATTGGCGAGCAATGCCTGGCGGAGGGAATCGGCCGCTCCGGAGACGTCGCCCGGGCCGTGTCGCATCTCTTCGACGCCCGCGGGCTCCTGCGCCGGGGCGTCGCGTGGTTGGAGGCGTTCCACGGCTCGAAGGCGCCGTGACTCTTGGGCAGCCGTAGCTTCTGGAGTTGGACGTCGCGCACGCAGCGTGCGTTCAGCGATTGTTCCGGGCGGGGAACGCCAGGGCGTGGAGGTGCTCCGGCAGCCGCTGGTGCTGCCAGTCGCGTTCCCGGGCGGTGGCTTCGGCGGCGTCCGAGCCTTCGGCGGCGCCGTGGGCCGCGGCGGTGGCCGCGAAGGTGGCGGCCTGGGAGGCGTGGCTGGCGACGTGGGCGGTGGCGGCGGCGTGTCCGGCGGCGCGGGCCGCGGCGCAGGCGGCGGCGTGCGGGGTGGCATCCGAGGCCGCGGCGTGCGCGGCGAAGGCGGCGGCGTTTGCGTCGGTCATCGCCAGCGCTCCCCGCTGCCAGGCTCGCGCTGCTTCGATGGCGTGACGGGGGCGGTGGTCCTCCGGGAACTTCTGTTCGAAGAGGGGGAGGACGCGCTCGGCGCAGTCGGCGGCCCAGCGGGCCAGGCATTCGTGGTCGGACCTGTCGAGCGCCATGCTCCGCCCCTCCCGGTGTCACAATCGTTGCGTATTCACTGCCATCCCGCCTGACAGGTCAATGTTTGGCTAGACTGTCTTCCATGGTCAGGGACGCGTGGTGGAGCGCGGTGCTGGTGGGATGGCTGGTGATGCCAGTCACCGGATGGGCCTGTTCCTGTTCCTTTGCCTCGCAAGGGCTGGCCAGCACGTTGGAGGGAGCCCGCGACAGTGCCGGCTTCATCTATCTGGGGCGGGTGCGTGACTCGGAGGACCCGTCCGAACGCTTCGCCACCGTGGACGTCCTGGAGGCGTTCAAGGGCAGCGTCAAGGCAGGCGCCGTCTTGCGGCTCCCCTATGGAGGGGGAGGAGACTGCGTCCTGAACGTGACCCCGGGCCGGACGTGGTTGATCCATGCCGGCAAGACAGGCCCGGAGGAGGTCTGGATGTGCTCGCGAAGCCGGCGCGTGCTTTTGGATGACAGCGAGCTGACCTGGCTCCGCACGGGCGTCCTGCCGCCGGTGCCCGTGGCGCTCCACCGGGAGACCGTGAGCTGCGAGGGATGCGAGATCGAAGTGGAAGCCAGGCGCCTGCTGGCGCATGCGGGCACGCCGCCCGTTGGGTGGAGGGAAGCGGAGGCGCGATGGAAGGCGGGCCAACCGTTCATCACCTCCGCGGGCATGACCCAGGGCAGGGTGCTGGGGGTGTCCCGGGACGGGCGTGCCTTCGAGCTGTCTGACTCCTCGCCTGAGACCTCCGCGCGATGGGCCTGCGAGCGGAGGCTCCAGTTGCGTTGGTGCAAGCGATTGGAGCTCCAGGAGGGGCGGTACGCGTCTGACTTCCGCTGTGTCGACCCTGGCGAGCCCCAGGAGGTCTGCGACGAGCGCCGGAGCCGGAAGTCGGAGTGGCTCCCGATGGAGCGCCTGCCGCCCGGTGCGTGCAGTGGGTTCAACCCCTCCGCTCCCTCGTGTGATCTGGCCTCGGACCGCTTCCCCTTTCCCGCGGGTGCCCCGCCGTTGCCCTTCCTCGCCTGCCATCCCCAGACACCGGGAGCCCGTTCCGGCGGTTACGCCTGCGAGGTGAAGACGGCGCCGGAGCCCGTGCCACCCGCGCCGTGAGGCTTCAGCGCTCCGGCTCCTCGCCTTCGCCCAGGAGGCCGTGCTTGCGCAGCTTGTCGTGCAGCGTGGCGCGGCCGATGCCCAGCGCCTTCGCGGCCTCCGTGCGCTGGCCCTTGGAGGCCGCGAGCGCGGCGAGGATGAGCTCGCGCTCGTGTGCGTCCAGCTTCTCCCGCAGGGTGTTGCCGGTGTTGGAGGGGGCCGGGGGCGTGGGCGCGCTGGCGCCTCCGGGCAGCAGCTCCAGGTCCAGGGTGCCGTCGGCGGACAGCACCACGGCGCTCTCCAGGGCGTTCTCCAGCTCGCGCACGTTCCCGGGCCAGGGGTGGGCCGTGAGGCGCTCCAGGATGGCGGGCGTCAGGGCCACCGGTGGCATGTGGAAGCGCTCGGTGTGGCGGGCGAGGAAGTGCCTCGCGAGCGCGGCGATGTCCTCCGGACGGCTTCGCAGCGGGGGCACCTGGAGCGTCACGACCTTGAGCCGGTAGTAGAGGTCCTCGCGGAAGCGGCCCTCCGCCACGCGCTGGGGCAGGTCGCGGTGGGTGGCGGCCAGGACGCGGACGTCCACCGGGAGGGAGCGGTCCTCGCCCACGGGCCGCACTTCGCCCTCCTGCAAGACGCGCAGGAGCTTCGCCTGGAGGGGCAGGGCGAGCTCTCCCACCTCGTCCAGGAGCAGCGTGCCACCGGAGGCCTCGCGGAAGAGGCCGGGCCTCGCGCGCACGGCGCCGGTGAACGCGCCCCTCGCGTGGCCAAAGAGCTCCGCCTCCGCGAGCTCCGGCGTGAGGGCGGCGCAGTTGAAGCGCACATAGGGCTTGTCCGCGCGCGGGGAGGCGCGCACCAGGGCCTCCGCGACGCGCTCCTTGCCGGTGCCGCTCTCTCCCGTGATGAGCACGGTGACGTCGCGGGGGCCCACGCGCTGGATGCGCAGCGCCAGCCTCGCCATCGACGGTGACACGAAGACCAGCGAGCGCAGCAGGTTCACCTCGCCGGACAGCCGCTCGTTCTCCGCCTCCAGGCGGACCATCCCGAGCGCCCGGCGCACCACCGCCAGCACGTCGTCCACGTCGAAGGGTTTGCGGAAGTAGTCCAGCGCGCCCAGCTTCATGGCCTCCACGGCGTGACGCT
Source organism: Corallococcus sp. AS-1-12 (assembly GCF_020036995.1). Lineage (NCBI taxonomy): Bacteria > Pseudomonadati > Myxococcota > Myxococcia > Myxococcales > Myxococcaceae > Corallococcus > Corallococcus sp. AS-1-12. Next base: position 82,728 of record NZ_JAIQDD010000011.1, read on the forward strand.
CGGAGCCATGCGCGGTGATGAGGATGACCCGGGGCGCATGAGGGCGCGCGGCGACGCGGCGGAGCAGCTCCATGCCGTCCACGCGCGGCATGCGCAGGTCGCTGAGGACCAGGTCCACGGGCGGCTCGGAGTCCAGGCGCGCGAGCGCGGCCTCTCCGTCCACGGCTTCTTCCACCGTGAGCCCGTCATCCTCCAGCAACCCGCGCAGCGTGTAGCGCACGCCCGCGTCGTCATCCGCCACCAGCACGCGGGCCTTCATGGCAGGGCCTCCATTCGCGGCGCTTCGGCCGGTTGGGGCGCGGCCGGCAGGCTCAGCTCCGCCACGCAGCCGCCACCCTCGCGGGCGCGCAGGCTCAGCTCTCCGCCGTGCTGGCGCATCAGCGCTCGCGACAGGGCGAGCCCCAGGCCGGAGCCGTGGGGCTTCGTGGTGATGCCCGGCTCGAAGACGCGCTCGCGCACCTCCGCGGCGAGCCCGGGGCCCCGGTCCCGCACCTCCACGCGGCCCCCGCCTTCTGGGGCCGTCCAGGCCTGGAGCTCCACGGTGCTTCCCCGGGGCGCGGCGTCCAGCGCGTTCTGCACCACGTCGATCAACACCTGCCGCACCTTGCGCGCGTCGCACCACGCCTCCACCGGCGGTCCCTCCGCGACCCGCAGCCCCACGCCCCGTTCCCCCGCCATGCCCTCGTGCAGCTCCGCCACCTGCCGGCACAGGCCATCCAGCGGCACGTGCGCTTCGTTGAGCGGGAGCAACGGCCGGGAGAAGTTGAGGAAGCCTTCGAGGATCTCCTGCATCCGGTCCACCTCCCGCCGCAGCACCGCGAGCCGCTCCGCGGGCCGGCCCTCCACTTCGCGGGCAATCATCGCGGCCAGGCCCTTCACGCTCGCCAGCGGGTTCTTCAGCTCGTGGGCAATCTCTCCCGACAGCGTGGTGAGCGAGCGCACCCGCTCCTCATGCGCCTTCAGTGCGTCATCCCGCGCGTCCAGCGCCGTGCGCACCATGCCGCGGTACGTGCGCCGCAGTTGGGCGCCGATGAAGTTCGTCCACAGGACGAGGAACACCAGCACCGCGAGCATCGTCAGGAGCAGCGCGTCGTTGTGCCCCGCGCGCGGGCCTCCGCCGAAGAGCACGGGCACCAGGTCCCCCACCGCGCCCGTCAGCGTCACCGCCGCCTGCACGCCCACCAGCGCGAGCAGGGAGCCCGCCCACCTGCGAGCCCGCGCGGGCGGGAAGAGGATGGCCGTGGCCAGCGACGCCGGGAGCACCAGCGGAATGAGCGGGCTCTCCAGTCCCCCCAGCGCCAGGTTCACCACCGTGAACAGGGGAAACGCCACCGCCGGCAACAGCCTGCCCGGCTCGTGCGACACCACCGGCTGACGCCGCCACACCAGGACGGCCACCACCCCCATCACCACGAACGCCAGCGCCAACGCCACGCACACCCTGCGCCACGCGGCCGTGTCGCCGATGAGCCCCAGCGACACCATCACCACCGGCAGGGGGCTCAGGAACGACAGCACCTTCGTCACCTGCCGGAACATCCGCGAGAACGCCTCGCGTTGGACCTGCTCGACTCCGGCGGCCGTGGGCTGGGGTGGGGAATGCAAGGCGCGTCCTCCTGGACCGTGGGCGCTACCCTATGCCCAAGCAAGGCGGATGCCCCAGCCCGCGTCCCCTGGGGTCTCTGGCTCACGGCCCCCCGCGTGTCCGGAGACCCGGCGTCCGGCGCCGGAAATCCGAACAGGAGAGGGCCTGCCCCCGGGGGCTCCCCTGGCGTTCAGTGCTGGCACGTCCAGTGCTCAAGGTGACGCCAGGACACGGGTTCGGGACCTGCCCGTGAGCCAGACGCGGACCCCCCGGGCAGGGCAGGCGTAGCGTGGACTTCGCCGCGCTCGGGGGGCGCTCCATTCGCGGCGAGGCCGCGCCAGGAGGCACGGGTGTCGGGACCGGGCAGGAAGTCGAAGCACTCGAAGCGGGGCATCGTCACGGGGGCGGTGCTGGTCGCCGTCATCGTCGGCGGCATCCTGTGGTTGCGGCGGCCGGCCCCGGAACCGCCGCCGCGCTTCACCGGCTTCGTCGTCAGCGACAACGTCTACCTGTCCTCGCCGGTGGCCGGCATGGTGGCGTCCGTGGCGGTGGTGCGCGGACAGCGCGTGGAGGTGGGCACGCCGCTGTTCCGCATGGAGCCCACGTCGCTGGTGGCGAGGGCCGACCAGGCCCGGGCGCAGGTGGGGCAGATCGAAGCGCAGTTGCTCGCGCGCCAGTCGGACGTGGCCCGCGCTCGCGCGTCCCTCATCGCCGCGCAGGCGGAGGCGGACCGCGCGGACGCGGAGCTGGCCCGGCTCGTCGCCGTCCAGAAGGCCATGGAGGGCGCCGTGACGCCCCAGCAACTGGACCTGCTGCGTGCGACGGCGACGCGCGCGCATGCCCAGCGCGACGCGGCCCGCACGGACGTGGCGGCGGCGGGCGCGCAGTGGGAGGTCGTCCGCGCCCAGCTCGCCAGCGGGCGCGCGGGCGTCACCGCCGCGGAGCAGCAGGTCGTGGAGCTGGCGCCCGTGTCTCCCGTCGTGGGCCGCGTGGAGGACGTCCTCTTCCAGCAGGGCGAGTGGGCCATGCCCAACGCCCCCGTCATCAGCATCATCCCGGACGCGAAGCTGAAGGTGCGCTTCTACGTGCCGCAGGGGAGGGTGGCGTCCTTCCCGCCAGGCACCACCGTGGCCATCGCCTGCGACGGCTGCGACACCGGGATGACGGCGCGCGTGGACTACGTCGCCCCGCGCCCGGAGTACACGCCGCCCATCATCTACAGCCTGGAGACGCGGCAGAAGCTGGTGTTCCTGCTGGAGGCGGTGCCCTCCGCGCCCACGCGGCTGCTGCCCGGACAGCCCATCGACGTGACGCCGCTGAAGCAGGCCCCCGTGGAGGCGGACCGATGAGCGAGCAGGCCATCGACGTGCGCGGGCTCAACAAGTCCTTTGGCGACCGGCACGTCGTGCGGGACGTCTCCATCGCCGTGGGGACCGGACGCATCACCGGCTTCCTGGGCCCCAACGGCTCCGGCAAGACGACGACGCTGCGGCTCCTGTGCGGCCTGCTCACGCCCGACAGCGGCGAGGGCACCGTGCTGGGCCTGGACTTCCGCGCCCGCGGCGACGCCATCAAGCGCCAGACGGGCTACATGACGCAGAGGTTCTCCCTCTACGAGGACATGACCCTGGAGGAGAACCTGGCCTTCGTCGCGCGCGTCCACGGCCTGGACCGGCGGCGCGAGCGGGTGGAGGACACGCTCCACCGGCTGGGCCTCTTCGACCGGCGCCGCCAGCTCGCGGGCGCGCTCTCCGGCGGCTGGAAGCAGCGCCTGGCCCTGGCCGCCGCGACGCTGCACGAGCCCCGCCTGCTGCTGCTGGACGAGCCCACCGCGGGCGTGGACCCCAAGGCCCGCCGTGAGTTCTGGGACGAAATCCACACGCTCGCCGCGGGCGGGCTCACGGTGCTGGTGTCCACGCACTACATGGACGAGGCGGAGCGCTGCCACGACATCGGCTACATCCTGTATGGGCGCCTCATCGCGCGGGGCACGGCGGACGCGCTCATCCGCGACTCCGGGCTGGTGACGTTCCTGGGCGAGGGGCCCGGCATCGACCGCGCGGCGCACGTGCTGGCCCGGGCGGACGGCGTGCTCAGCGCCTCCGCGTTCGGCGCCGCCGTGCACGTCAGCGGGCTGAAGCGTGAGGCCCTGGAGGCCGCGCTCGGCCCCTGGCGCAGGGAGCCCTACCGGTGGAGCGAGGTGACACCCTCCCTGGAGGACGTCTTCATCCAGCTCATGGGTCGCGAGCGCGACGAACGGTACTCGTCATGACGGGCTCGCTTCCGCGCATCCTGGCCGTGCTGCTCAAGGAGTTCACGCAGCTTCGGCGCGACCGCATCACCTACGCGATGATCCTCCTCATGCCGGTGATGCAGTTGCTCATCTTCGGCTACGCCATCAACATGGACCCCCGGCACCTGCCCGCCGCGGTGCTGTCCCACGACACCAGCACCCTGGCCAACTCCGTCGTCGCCGCGCTGGAGCGCACCGGCTACGTGGACGTGCGCTACCTGCCCCGGTCCGACGAGGAGCTGGATCAGCTCATCCGCCGGGGACAGGTGATGCTCGGCATCACCATCCCGCCGGACTTCACCCGGCGGCTGCTCAAGGGCGAGCGGGCGCAGATCCTCGCGGAGGCGGACGCGTCCGACCCGCAGGCCGCGGCGGGGGCGCTCGCCGCGGTGAGCGTGCTGCCCACGGAGGCGCTGCGGAACGAACGCGTGGGGCTGGGGACGCCGCGCTCCACCGCGCCCGCCTTCGAGGTGGTGGTGCACCGGCGCTACAACCCGGAGGGCCGCTCCCCGGTCCACATCGTGCCGGGCCTGCTGGGCATCATCCTGTCCATGACGCTGGTGATGATGACCGCCATGGCCGTCACCCGCGAGCGCGAGCGCGGCACCATGGAGACGCTCCTGTCCACGCCCGCCACCCCGGCGGAGATCATGGTGGGCAAGCTCACGCCGTACGTCGTCGTGGGGCTGGTGCAGACCGTCGTCGTGCTGGGCATGGCGCGGGGGTTGTTCTCCGTGCCCATGGCGCGCACGCCCGCGGGGTGGCTGGCGCTGGCGTGCGGCATCGTGCTGTTCATCGTGGGCAACCTGTCGCTGGGCTACCTCATCTCCACCGTGGCGCGCAGCCAACTGCAGGCGATGCAGATGTCCATGTTCTACATGCTGCCGTCCATCTTCCTCTCCGGCTTCGCCTTCCCCTTCCTGGGGCTGCCGCCGTGGGCGCGGGTGCTGGGCGAAGTCATCCCCGTCACGCACTTCCTGCGCATCGTCCGGGGCGCGCTGCTCAAGGACCAGGTGCTCGCGGACATGGGGAACGACCTGCTCGCGTTGGGACTCTTCGTGCTCGCCGTGGCCGGTGCGGCACTCGCGAGGTCACGCACGACGTTGGATTGATTGACGCCACACGTCGAGCATGACGCAGCCGCGAAAGTGGAGGGCTTGGACGGCCGGACGATCCAAACGGACCACCCTTTGCAACCTTCCTTCCGCACCGGAGCCACGCCCCACGTGGTTTCGCGGGGTTCCCTCCCGCGTCCGGTCTGGAGATGCCCATGTCCCGTGACAACTCCTTCGCGGTGGGTGCGGTGCGGACTTCGCGCCTGCTCGTGGTCCTGTTCGCGGCGACCTTCGCCGCCGGCTGTGGAGACGATGAGGATGACTGTGTGCCCCGGACGTGCGAGTCGCGGGGCTTCAACTGCGGCGAGGCGACGGACGGCTGTGGCCACACGCTCGACTGCGGCACCTGCGCGGCGCCCTCCACCTGCGGCGGCGGCGGCGCGGACAACGTCTGCGGGTGCCCCGACCTCAAGACGGCCTGCAGCCCCGGGGTCGAGTGCGGCACCGAACCGGATGGCTGCGGTGGCACCGTCACCTGCGGCACGTGCGCGGCGCCGGAGGTGTGCGGCGGGCGCGGCGTGGAGAAGACCTGCGGCGTCCCCGCCGAAAACCGCGAGTGCAGCGACGGCTGGTGCTGGGAGTATCCGCTGCCCCACGGCTACGGCTTCAAGGGCGCGCACTTCAGCTCGGCCAACGACGGCTGGGCCGTGGGCGAGGACGGCTTCATCCAGCACTGGGATGGAGCGCGCTGGACGCGCGTGGCCAGCGGGACGCTGACCCCCCTGCACGACGTGCACGCCCTCTCCGCGACGGACGTGTGGGCCGTGGGCGCGGGCGGCACCGTGCTCCACTCCACGACGGGCGGGGCCTTCTCCCCGGTGAGCTCCGGGACGACGCGCGACCTGAACTCCGTGTGGGCCGCCGGTCCGGGGGACATCTGGGCGGTGGGCGCTGGCGGCACCGTGCGGCGCGACCGGGGCAGCGGCTTCCAGGGCGTGGACGCGGCCACGACCAAGGACCTCAACGGCGTGTGGGGCAGCGGGCCTTCGGACGTCTGGATGGTGGGGCGGTCCGGGACGCTGCGCCGGTACGACGGCAGCGCGGTCGCCGGCATCGACGCGGGCACCACGGACATCGACTTCCATGAGGTGACGGGCACCGGCCCGAACGACGTCTGGACCGTCGCCTCGGATGACCCGTGCATCCTCTGCGACGACTACGGCCAGGTGTTCCGCACCACGCCCGCGGGCATCGAGCAGTCCCTGCGCTCGTCGGACCAGTTGTTCTCCGTGTACGCCGCGTCGCCCTCGCTGGTGCTCGCGGGCGGAGAGGACTTCGGCTACGTCTACAACGGCACGAAGTGGACGGACACGGATGAGGACGCCGTGGGGCCCATCACCGGCAGCGGGCCTGACAACGTGTGGTCCTTCGGTCCGGGCGGGCAGGTGCAGAAGTGGAGCGGGCAGGCGTGGACCTCCCAGGCGCCGCTGCGCACGCTGAGGGTGGCGCGGGCCATCCATGGCACGGGGCCGTCGGACGTGTGGGCGGTGGGGGACCCGGGCCGCGTGCTGCACTGGAACGGCGGCGGTTGGATCGAGCCGCCGCTGGACTTCTCCCCCTTCGACGACGTGACGGGCGTCTACGCGGCCTCCACGGCGGACGTCTGGCTGACGTCCTCGTTCCATGACCGCATCTACCGGTTCGACGGGGCCCGCTTCATCACGCAGTACACCGCGGAGTCGTCACAGGCGCTGTACGCCATCCACGGCGCTTCCGCGACGGACATCTGGGCGGTGGGCGCGTCCGGCCAGGCCGTCCACTTCGACGGCACCTCCTGGACGCGCAAGGCCACGGAGGTCCAGGTGACGCTCAACGCCGTGTGGGTGCAGGGGGCCTCGCTGGCCATCGCGGTGGGCGACGCCGGCACCATCCTGCGCTGGGACGGCGCCGCCTGGAGCGCGATGACCTCCGGCACCAACAAGGCCCTGAAGGCCGTGTGGGGCAGCGGTCCCTCGGACTTCTGGGCGGCGGGCGCGGACGGCGCGCTGCTGCGTTACACCGGTGGGGCGTGGCTCCCCGTGGCCAGCGGCACGTCGTCCCAGCTCAACGGGTTGATGGGGCGCTCCGCCACCGAGGTCTGGGCGGTGGGCGACAACGGCACGCTGCTGCGCTTCGACGGCGCCAGGTGGACCGCGGAGACCACCGGCACCCGCCGCGTCCTGCGGGCCGTGTGGGCGCCGTCCTCGTCGGAGCTGTGGCTGGTGGGGGACTCGGCCGTCCTGCACAAGCCCTGACCCCACGCGAGCAGGCCTGAGCGCGTGGCGCCGCATGGGTTCCCTGGCGACCGGGGAGCCCATGCCGTGCCGTGTCCCGAGCGCGGCCCGCCGTCATCACCATCGTCTTCTGGTACCCCCATCAGAAGGAGACTGGTGATGTGTTGCAACACCCGAATCTGGCATTCCCACCACTGCATCCTGCCGCCGTACGTCAGCCGTCAGATCGCGCAGAACGGCTCACCGCAGCAGCGGGCGCGGGCGCTGCGGACGCTCTCCATCGACAACACCCTGCGCGCCCTCCGCCTGTCCACCAGCGGCGCGCCCCAGGCGGCGAAGCGGCTCATCCCCGGCCCCATGGTCGTGGAGAGCCAGAAGCAGCGCACCATCTACGACGTGAAGAACACCGAAGCCCTCCCGGGAATGGTGGCCCGCACGGAGGGCTCGGACGATACCGGCGACCCGGCGGTCGACGAGGCCTACGTCGGCCTGGGCGCGACGTACGACCTCTACTGGGACGTCTACGGGCGCAACTCCATTGACGGCAACGGCATGCCGCTGAACGGTCACGTCCACTATGGCAGCGGCTACGACAACGCCTTCTGGGACGGCGAGCGCATGGTGTTCGGCGACGGCGACGGCGAGCTCTTCAACCGCTTCACCATCTCCGTGGACGTCATCGGGCACGAGCTGACCCATGGCGTGACGGAGCACGAGGGGCCTCTTGCCTACTTCCTCCAGGCCGGCGCGCTCAACGAGTCCCTGTCGGACTGCTTCGGTTCGATCGTGAAGCAGCGCTTGTTGAACCAGACGGCGGAGCAGGCCGACTGGCTCATCGGCGCGGGGCTCCTCACGGACAAGGTCCAGGGCAAGGCCCTGCGCTCCATGAAGGACCCGGGCACCGCGTTCGACGATCCCGTGCTGGGCAAGGACCCGCAGCCGGCCCATATGAAGGACTTCGTGAAGACGACGGAGGACAACGGCGGCGTGCACATCAACTCCGGCATTCCCAACAAGGCCTTCTGCGTCGCGGCCATGAACCTCAAGGGCTACACGTGGGAGAAGGCCGGCCTCATCTGGCTGGAGGCGCTGCGCGACCCGAGGCTGAAGTACAACGCCTCGTTCCTGTCCTTCGCCCGGCTCACCGTGCTGGTGGCCGCCAAGCTCTACGGCAGCGGCGACGAAGAGCAGATCGTCCGCGACGCCTGGGGGCAGGTGGGCATCAAGATCGCCAAGGAGCGGGCGGGCGAGGTGGCCTGGATGCCGCAGGTGCAGAAGCAGGCCGCGCAGCCGGTGCAGCGCAAGCACTAGGTCCTGGAGCGGATGGAATGCGAATCGAGCTCAAACGGGAGGGAGGCCTCGCCTTCTTCCCGGGCCTCGCCAGGCCCCGCACCGTGGACCTGGCGGCCCTGCCTCCCGCCACGGCGGAGGCGCTCCAGCGGGAGGTGCGAGAGGCCCGCTTCTTCGAACAGCCCGCCACCGTGGGCGGTGGCCCCACGGCGGGCGCGGACCGGACCAGCTACGCCGTCACCATCGAGGACGACGGCGGACGGAGGCACTCGGTCCGGCTGGTGGAGCCGGTGACGGAGCCGCACCTGCGCTCCCTGCTGGCGCTCATCCAGAAGGCCGAGCGGGAGCAGCGCGCTCCCTAGCTCCCGGGCGTGCGGACGGGGGGACGTCCTCGCCGGGGGCGGCGGGCCATGTCACGAACGTGTGACGCGGCTCGCTCGTTCGTGTGACAGGACGGCGTCGCCGGTAACGGTGTGGCAACAACGGGGGGCGGTGCGTGGCGGAAGGCTGCGCCATTCGGTAACGGGAGCGCCACATCGGGACCAGGCGGGTCCCTCCTTGTTCCCCGCCCGGCTCTCACGCACCCATGACCTTCGCCTCGTCCCACCGCTCCGTCCTTCAGGCCCTGCTGGCTGGTACCGCGCTCCTCTTCTCCTCGTCCGCCGTGGCCCAGGCCCAGGAGACCCCGCCCGCGCCCGCTCCCACTGGCGAGGTCGCGCCCCCCGCGGAGCCCTCCGCGCCCGTGCCTCCCGCCGCCCTGCCTCCTCCCGTGGCGCCGAAGGAGAAGGAGCCGGAGAAGACGAAGCCCTGGTACGAGACCATCCGCCTCCGGGGCTACACGCAGGTCCGCTACAACCGGCTGCCCAGCTTCCGGGTGAACGACTCGCTCATCAACGAGCAGGGCGACCGCTTCATGGGCAAGGACACCGGCTTCGGCATCCGCCGCGCGCGGCTCGTCATCTTCGGGGACGTGCACCCGCACGTGTCCATCTACCTGCAGCCGGACTTCGCCTCCGTCATCGGTGACCAGTACAACGTGGCCGTCATGCGGGACTGGTACGCGGACATCTTCGTGGACGCGAAGAAGGAGTTCCGCTTCCGGGTGGGCCAGTCCAAGGTGCCCTTCGGCTTCGAGAACCTCCAGTCCAGCCAGAACCGCCTGGCGTTGGATCGCAACGACGCCATCAACAGCGCGCTGAAGGACGAGCGCGACCTGGGCGTCTTCTTCTACTGGGCGCCCGAGCACATCCGCGCGCGCTTCAAGCTCCTGGTGGACAGCGGCCTCAAGGGCTCCGGCGACTACGGCGTGGTGGGCCTGGGCGTCTTCAACGGCCAGGCGGCCAACCGCGCCGAGCGCAACAACAGCCCCCACGCGATCGCACGCGTCAGCTATCCCTTCCTCTTCGGCTCCCAGTACGTGGAGGTCGGGGCGGGCGGCTACTACGGCCGCTTCAACCTCAGCGCGTCCCCGCGCGACGACGCGGCCTATGCGCTCGCGCGCGGCCCCAACATGGTGGATGCCCGCGCCATCGTCAGCCTGACGGTCTACCCGCAGCCCCTGGGCTTCCAGGCGGAGTACAACATCGGGCGGGGGCCGTCGCAGGGCTCGGGCCCGGACGACGCGCTGCTCATCGACAGCCGGAACCTCCAGGGTGGCTACGCGCAGCTCATGTACAAGCTGGACGGCGTGGGCGGCGTGTCGCTCATCCCCTACGTGCGCGGCACGCTCTACAAGGGCGGCAAGAAGGCGGAGACCAACGCCCCCCGCTACGACGTGCGCGAGCTGGAGCTGGGCGCGGAGTGGCAGATCTGGAAGGCGCTGGAGCTGACGGCCGCCTACGTCATCGCCAACCGCACCTCGTCGCGCTACCCGTATGAACAGGAGCAGGGGCACGTGACGCGCCTCCAGCTCCAGTTCAACTACTGAGTCAGCCGACCGTCTGGTCGATGGCCCCGAAGATGCTGGCGCCCGCGTCGTCCCGCATCTCGATGCGCACGCGGTTGCCGCGCTTCAGGAACGGCGTCTTCGGCGCGCCGTCCCGGAGCGTCTCCACCACGCGCACCTCCGCGATGCACGAGTAGCCCGCGCCGCCGTCCTTCACGGGCTTGCCGGGGCCGCCGTCCGGGCCCCGGTTGGACACCGTGCCGGAGCCCACGATGCTGCCCGCGCACAGCGAGCGCGTCTTCGCCGCGTGGGCCACCAGCGTGCCGAAGTCGAACGTCATGTCCACGCCCGCGTCCGCGCGGCCGAAGGGCTCACCGTCGAGGAAGACCTCCAGCCGGCGGTGCAGCTTGCCCTCCCGCCACGCGTCGCCCAGCTCGTCCGGCGTGACGAACACCGGGGAGAACGCCGACGCGGGCTTGGACTGGAAGAAGCCGAAGCCCTTCGCCAGCTCCGCCGGAATCAGGTTGCGCAGCGACACGTCATTGACCAGCCCCACCAGCGCCACCGCGCCCAGGGCCTGCTCGCGCGCGGCGCCGAGCGGCACGTCGCGCGTCACCACCACGACCTCGCCCTCCATGTCGCAGCCCCACGCCTCGTCGGCGAGCGGGATGGGCTGGCGCGGCCCGAGGAAGCCGTCGGAGCCGCCCTGGTACATCAAGGGGTCGGTCCAGAAGGAGGGCGGCAGCTCCGCGCCGCGCGCCTTGCGCACCAGCTCCACGTGGTTCACGTACGCGGAGCCGTCCGCCCACTGGTAGGCGCGCGGAAGGGGCGCCGCGCACCGGGCAGGGTCGAAGGGCGCACCCGGGACCTCTCCGCGCTCCAGCCGCTCCGACAGCGCGCGCAGGGCCGGCGCATGGCGGTCCCAGTCATCCAGCGCGGCCTGGAGCGTGGGCGCGATGGCGGACGCATCCACCTGCCGGGACAGGTCCTTCGTCACGACGACGAGCCGGCCGTCCCGTCCTTCATCGAGCGAGGCGAGCTTCACGGCTGACCGCCTCCCGGGGAGGACAGCTTCGCCTTGGGCAGGTCCGCCCAGCAGGCGTCGTAGTCCTTCTGGAGGACGGGGCTCTCCATCGCCTGCCGCGTGGGCGCGATGACCCAGCGGGTCTCGAACATGAAGGCGAGCGTGTTGTCGATCTTCTTCGGCGTCAGCTCCGCGGCGACGGCCGCCTCGTACGTCTTGCGGTCCGGGCCGTGGGCGCTCATGCAGTTGTGGAGCGACGCGCCGCCGGGCAGGAACGCGTCCGCCTTGGCGTCGTAGACGCCGTGGACCAGGCCCATCAGCTCGCTCATCACGTTGCGGTGGAACCAGGGCGGCCGGAAGGTGTTCTCCGCCACCATCCACCGGGGCGGGAAGATGACGAAGTCGCAGTTCGCCGTCCCCGGCGTGTCACTGGGCGACGTGAGCACCGTGAAGATGGACGGATCCGGGTGGTCGTAGCTCACCGTGTTGATGGTGTTGAAGCGCGCCAGGTCGTACGTGTACGGCGCGTAGTTGCCGTGCCACGCCACGACGTCGAACGGCGAGTGGTCCAGCGTCGTCTCCCAGAGGTTCCCCTGGAACTTCTGCACCACGCGCGTGGGGCGCTCCACGTCTTCATACGCCGCGTGCGGCGCCACGAAGTCGCGCGGGTTCGCCAGGCCGTTGGACCCGATGGGCCCCAGCTCCGGGAGCCGGAACTGCGCGCCGTAGTTCTCGCAGATGTAGCCGCGCGCGGGGCCGCCGGGCAGCTCCACCCGCATGCGCATGCCGCGCGGGATGAGCGCGACGTGGCCGGGCGGGACCTCCAGCACGCCCAGCTCCGTGACGATGCGCAGCGTCCCGGACTGGGGGACGATGAGCAGCTCACCGTCCGCGTTGAAGAACGCCGTGTCCGTCATGGACGTGTTCGCCGCGTAGAGGTGCACCGCCGCGCCCGCGCCCTCTGACGGGGAGCCGTTGCCGCCCAGCGTGAAGAGGCCCTCCAGGAAGGTGGTGGGCGTGGTGGGCATGGGCGCCGGGCTCCAGCGCAGCCGGTTGGGGGAGGGCGGCACCTCCCGGAACGGTCCGCTCTTCAGCGCGCGGGCCTCCACGGGCCGGTACGCCGGGTGGCCCGCGCTGGGCCGCAGCCGGTACATCCACGTGCGCCGGTTCACGCCCCGAGGCGCGGTGAACGCGGTGCCGGAGAGCTGCTCAGCGTAGAGGCCGAACGCGACGCGCTGGGGCGTGTTCTGGCCCACGGGGAGCGCACCGGCGACAGCCTCCGATGCGTGCTCGTTTCCAAAGCCTGTCAGGTGGCGGACGTTTTCCATGGCGTCCGAAATAGTAACAGATGTAACCAAACCGGCAAGGCTCAGGGGCCGGGCTTGAGGGCGCGGATGGCGGCGCGCTCCACGCGCTCCAGCAGCGAGCGGAGCACCTCGCGTTCAGAGGACGACAGCTCCGCGAGCACCTCCGCCTCCGCGTCGAGCGCGGCGGGGGCCACCCGCTGGTAGAGCCTGCGTCCCGCGGCGGTCAGCGTCAGGCGCCGGGAGCGGGCGTCGCTCTGGCTCGTGGCGCGCCGCACCAATCCGCGCTCCTCCAGGGAGCGCGCGGCGCGGCTCACCGGGACCTTGTCCATGCGCGTGCGGCGGACGAGCTCCAACTGCGAGCGCTCCCCGTCCTCGCCCAGCACGGCGATGAGCCGCCACTCCTGGGTGGAGAGGCCGTCCTCGGCCGCGTACACGCGGGCGATGCGCTGGCTCACGACGTTGTCCGCGACCGACAGGCGATAGGGGAGGAACTCATCGAGGGTGAGGCTCGCGGCGCGTGCTTTCTTCATCGGGCGTCCGACTATAGCCAGCCATCCAGGCGGGCGGACGCGGTGGGCGCGTTGCGCGAGGGGGCGGTGGCGCGGACCTTCCTGGGCAGGGAGGCCCTTCATGGCCACGAGCAAGCAGCGCGCCGCCGGGCGCAAGAACATCAAGAAGGCCGCGACCGCGGCGAAGCGGAAGGGCACGCTCAAGAAGCTGCCCAGGCGCACGCGCACCGCGCTGGGCAAGCAGGCCAACAAGGTGAAGCGCTCGAAGGCCCGGGCGCGCTGAAGTCCGGGATGGGAATGCCGCTCTGGCTCCAGGCGGGTTTGTGGGGGTTTGCTCCCGAAGTCGTCGCGGGGACCACCGCCGTGGCGGCGGGCGCCATCCTCGCCATGCTCGCGGACACGATGATGCCGGAGGCCATGGAGGGAGCCCACGACCTCACCGGCCTCATCACGGTCGCCGGCTTCCTCGCCGCGTTCGTGCTCAGCAAGCTGGGGGGATGAGCGGGAGGGGCTTGCAGGCAGGGCTGTCTCCGCCAACTCGCGGTAGCGCGGCACCCCCTCTACCGCGAGCAGGCCCTGCATCACCTTCCGAGCGCCTGCGGTGTCTCCTGCCTGCCGGAGCCGAAGCACCTCGGACCGCGCAGCCCTCATGCGCATGGAGCCGCTTCGGATTCGCCCTCGCTCATCGACGTGGACGTCTAGTAGGCGCACGCGCGGTTGTTGCACCACCCTTGCGTCGTGCCGCAGACGCAATCCGAGTCGTCGATGCAGCGGGTGGACGGGCACGTCGGACCGCCACCTCCGCCGCCGCCTCCGCCCGAGATCTCGTAGGAGCAGGCGTTGCGCGTACACGTCACGGACAGCGCGTTGGGACACGCGTTCTAGCAATCGTCCTCGGAGGAGCACCGCACGGAGATGCACAGCAGGCCCGCGGCCTCCTCGGGCGTGGGCTCGGAGGTCAGGGCCTCGGAGGACTCGGTGGAGGCGCACACGGCTCGCGTCGCCAGTTCCATGGCTGGCGCGGACGGCTCCGCGAAGGACGCGGTGGCCGCGAAGGACAGCAGGACGGCGACACTCCAGGACAGGCTTCGGCGAGACGACATGGCGGCGGGCACTTTCTCCCAGTAAGGCCATGCGGCGCTGCATGGGGATTCCTGGGAGGGCCATTTTAACACGTCTGTCATGACTGACGCTGGCGCCGCCGGACGTGCCCCGGGCAAGGAGTTCGCCGGTCGGAATGGCACCCCGCCTGGAGTCGATTGCCGCGTGCGCGGAGTCCTCCCACCGTTCCTGGGAGACCGTGGGCCCGGGGGGACGTCATGCGTGCGCAATTCCTGTTCATCCTCATCCCGGCCTTGATCGCGCCGGGCACGTACGCCGGGGCGCGGGACCCCCGCCCGCAGGATGCTGGCGCGGCCTCACATGGGGCGCATGGCAAGCCTTCCGCGCTGTCGAGCCTGACGTCGCTCGCCCAGGGCGCGGTGCTCTTCGACGACCTGGGGAACTTCCAGCGGAAGGTGACGACCCGCTCGCCCGAAGCGCAGGCCTTCTTCGACCAGGGGATGCGGCTCACGTATGCCTTCAACCACGACGAGGCCGCGCGCTCGTTCGCCCGCGCCGCGCAGTTGGACCCCTCCTGCGCCAGTTGCTTCTGGGGCGTCGCCCTGGTGCTCGGGCCCAACTACAACGTGCCCATGCTGCCGGACCGGGCCGCGACCGCGTGGACGGCCCTTCAGAAGGCGCAGGCGCTCGCCCCCACGGCGACCCCCACGGAGCAGGCGCTCATCGGCGCGCTGTCCCAGCGCTACGGAGGACCGGAGCCCCGCACGCCCGAGGAGATGAAGCCCTTCTCCCAGGCCTACGCCAACGCCATGCGCGACGTGGCGAAGCGCTTCCCGGAGGACAATGACGTACAGGTGCTCTTCGCCGAGTCCCTGATGGACCTCAACCCGTGGAAGCTGTGGACGCTGGAGGGCAAGCCGGCGCCGGGGACGGGAGAGATTGTCTCGCGGCTGGAGTCGGTGCTCGCGCGCGCGCCGGACCACCCGGGCGCCAATCACTATTACATCCACGCCGTCGAGGCCTCGGAGCACCCCGAGCGCGCGTTGCCCTCCGCGGACCGGCTGCCAGGGCTGATGCCCGGCGCGGGCCACGTCGTCCACATGCCGGCGCACATCTACCAGCGGGTGGGCCGGTACGCGGACGCCTCGGAGAGCAACCGCCGCGCGGTCCAGGCGGACAACGCCTACCTGCGTCAGGTGGAGCCCATCGGCTACTACCCGATGTATCTGGCCCACAACTGGGGCTTCCTGTCGTTCTCCGCCTCCATGGAGGGGCGCGCGGGCGAGTCCATCCGCGCCGCGCGCGAGTCCGCGAACGCCCTGCCGCCGGAGATGCTGACGGAGATGCCGGGCATGGACTTCTTCGCCTCCGAGCCCCTGCTCGCGATGGTGCGCTTCGGGCGCTACGACGCGCTGCTCAAGGAGCCTCGGCCGGACCCGAAGTACCCGGTGCTCACGGGGCTGTGGCTGCACGCGCACGGGCTGGCGCTCGCGGCGAAGGGAGACTTCGACAGGGCCCGCGCGGAGCACGCGGAGCTGGTGAAGCTGGCCGCCAGCGTCCCCGACACGATGACCGCCGGAAACAACTCAGCGAAGGACGTGCTGGACGTGGCGGCCCGCGTGCTCGACGCCTCCATCGCCGAGCGCCAGGGCCGCGCCGACGCGCTGACCCGCTGGGAGGACGCGGTGCGCGCCGCGGATCAACTGGCCTACTCGGAGCCCAGCGACTGGTTCTACCCCGTGCGCCACTTCCAGGGCGCGGCGCTGCTGGACGCGAAGCAGTACAAGGCCGCGGAGGCCGTCTACCGGGAGGACCTGCGCCGCAACCCCGGCAACGGCTGGGCCCTCTTCGGGCTCGCCATGTCGTTGAAGGGGCAGGGACGCACGGCCGAGGCCAACGCCGTGCAGCAGCGCTTCAAGACGGCCTGGGCGGGCTCCGACTTCGCGCTCACCCGCACGGCCTTCTGACGTCAGCGCGCTCCGGCGCGGCGGAAGCCGTACACCCACGCGCCCGCGGCGACGAGCGCGGGCAGCACCACGGACACCGTGAGCGCGCCGAACACGGCGTCGTTCACGGGCTGCCCGATGAAGTCCACGCCGGACACGCGCAGCCACGCCTTCACGCAGGTGATGCCCCAGTTGGCCCAGTTGGCGGCGATGACCGCCCAGGCCAGCCGCCGCTGTCCCAGGGGGCCGTAGCGCAGCATGGGCAGCGTCCACGCGACGCCCAGGAGGAAGAACGTGCCCATGAGCGCGTTCAGGTGCGCGGCGAGCGCCATCCGCGGATCCGCTGGCACCTTGCCCGTCATCGCCGCGGAGACGTAGCCGCCGGTGAGCAGGCCCACCAGCATCAGCCACGCCGCCGCGTGGGCCATCAGCCGGGCGGCGGGCTGGACGAGCGGGACGACGGTGGACTCGGTGACGACGGCCTCGGACAGGGGACGGGCGGAAGCAGGGCGCATGGTGGGCGGAGCGCCATCCTCGCACCCGGCCGCGCGCGGACGCCAATCGCGGGGCCTGACTCCCAGCGTCAGAAGCGGGCCTGGAGCAGCACGTTGACGCCCACGGCGTTCGCGGGCTGGAGGACGGGCCTGGAGACCCCCGTCTCGTCATCCTCGAAGCGGGTCCGGTTCGGGTCGTGCGTGTAGGAGACCTCCGCCAGCACGCCAGCGATGGCCCCCAGGTCCCAGCGGGCCGTGGCCTTCACCGTCACCACCAGCCCCGGGTCCACGCCCTCGGGCAGGACGCCGAGGATGTTGGGCCCCTGGAACACGATGACGGTGTCGCCGAACAGCGGGTTCGCCGTTGCGTACCGCAGCGAGGCGGGGCGGGTGACGCGCACGAGCAGCCCGGGCGTCAGCCCCCAGTCCTGGAGGTGGTAGTCACTGCTCAGCGTGCCGGAGACCTCCGCGCGGGTCTCCGCGTCGCTCAGGAAGTCCTGGTACGGAGGAAACCCGGGCACGTCTGTCTGGATGAAGGAGAGCGTTCGGACGTAGGCCAGCGCGTGCGCGCGCCAGAAGCCCTGCTTCACCCGCGCCTCCAGGGCCCCCGCCCCCGCGGTCTGCGTGCTCCGTCGGGGAGCGTCCGCCTCTGGATCCACCAGCCCCTGGGACACGAGGCTGCCCTCCAGCGACACCGACGCGGCGAAGCCTCCCGGGTACGTCTCCGGCTGGAAGAAGCGCTCGAAGAAGGTCGGGTCGCCCTGGTACAGCGCCAGGTCGACGTTGTTCCCCACGGGGGCGCCGCGGTGCCAGACCGCGCCCAGCGAGGCCCCCTTCACGGGGACGTGCAGCTCGACGCCCCGGATCGCGACGCCGGGGATCTGCCCCCGGTTGAGCACGGTGCCCTTCGCGGCCAGCCGCAGCTCGGGCGTGACGTCCAGGAAGCCGCCCGCGAGCAAGGCGTAGCGGCGCGAGGACTCCAGCCGCAGGTCATCGGCGACGTTGGCGGACTTGAGCGCCACGAAGGCGTCCCAGCGCATCCGGGACAAGCGCAGCTCCAGCGCGGACTCGTTCCCCGCGCGGCGGGGGAAGGCCTGGCGCTCCCAGGTGACCGGCCACGTGAAGCCCATGTGGAGCCGCGACGTGTTCACCGGGTGCACCGCCACGGCGAGTCCCTCTCCGGACTCCCAGCCCGAGGGCCGGTAGCGCAGCCGCACGTTGCTGCCGAAGTCCTGCAAGGTGATGCCCTGGGTGCCCGGCGTGCTCAGGAAGAGCGACAGCGTGGCCTCCGCGCGCAGGCCCGACGCGAGCTCCGGCGTATGGCCTTCCAGCGCCGCGTGGAAGGCCGTGCCCGAGCCCTCCGCGTCGATGTTCTCGTCGACCCCCTGGAAGGACAGCCGCGCGTCGAAGGGCGGTTCGGTGACGGCGGGAGCGGGGGCCTGTCCCAGACAGAGCAGCAGGGGAAGCGTCAGGAGTGGAGATGCCATGGGGGCGCGCGTCTAGCACGTCTCAGGGCGCGGTGTCGGGGACGGCGTCGATGCGGCTGTGACGCCGGGTGTCTGGCATCACCGTGTAGACGAGCAGCGAGCAGAAGATGCACGCCGTGACGTACCAGAAGAACCACGCCTCGTACCCGGCCAGCTTCAGGCGCGTGCCCACGTACTCCGCGGTGCCGCCGAAGAGGGACACCGTCAGCGCGTAGGGCAGCCCCACGCCCAGGGCGCGGATGCGCGCGGGGAACAGCTCCGCCTTCACCACCGCGTTGATGGACGTGTAGCCGGAGAGGATGACCAGCGCGGCCATCACCAGCATGAACGCGGTGAAGGCGTCCCGCGTCCGCGTCAGCGCCGTGAGCAGCGGCACCGTGAACAGCGTCCCCAGGATGCCGAACCCCATCAGCACCGGCCGGCGCCCCACCTTGTCCGAGACGAAGCCGAGCACCGGCTGGAGGAACATGTAGAGGAACAGCGAGCCCGCGGAGATGAGCGTGGCCTCGTCCCGCGTCAGCCCCACGGAGTTCACCAGGAACTTCTGCATGTAGACGGTGTATGTGTAGAAGGCCAGCGTGCCGCCCATCGTGAGCCCCACCACGACGGCGATCTCCTTCGGGTGGCGCAGCAGCTCCCGCATGGGGTGGTGCTCGGACTGCTTCGCGGCCTCGCGGGTGAAGGCCTCCGTCTCCACCATGTTGCGGCGCATGTAGAAGCCGAAGATGGCCAGCGCCGCGCCAATGCCAAACGGGATGCGCCAGCCCCAGGCCTCCAGTTGCGGGCCCGTCAACACCAGGCGCTGCAACACCAGCAGCGTCAGCGTGGCCAGGAGCTGCCCCAGGATGAGCGTGACGTACTGGAAGGAGCTGTAGAAGCCCCGGTGGCGGGAGGTGGCCACCTCGCTCAGGTAGGTGGCGCTGGTGCCGTACTCGCCGCCCAGGGAGAGGCCCTGGAGCAGCCGCGCGAGCATCAGCACCACGGGCGCCGCCACGCCGATGCGCGCGTACGTGGGGCACACGGCGATGACCAGCGAGCCCAGGCACATCAGCGTGACGGACAACGTCAGCGCGGACCGGCGGCCCCGGAGGTCCGCGTAGAGCCCCATCACCCAGCCGCCCACCGGCCGGATGAGGAAGCCCAGCGCGAACACCCCGGCGGTGTTGAGCTGCCGCACCAGCGGGTCCGCGTCCGGGAAGAACGCCTGCGCGAAGTACAGCGAGAACGCCGAGTAGACGTAGAAGTCGTACCACTCGATGAGGTTGCCCACCGAGCCGCCGAAGATGGAGAGCAGCCGCTGCCGCAAGGGGGACATCGGGCGCGGGGGCTCAGGCCTTCAACGTGCGGCCGAACAGGTCCTCGAGCCGCTTCCAGTGCGTCTCCGCGACCTCCGCGTTGAACGCGGGCGTGCCCGCCACCGAATAGCCGTGCTGCGCGCCGGGGTAGAGCTCCGAGCGGTACTTCACGCCCGCGTCCTTCAGCGCCGCCTCCAGCGTGCGGATGGCGTCCGCGGGCATGGAGTTGTCGTTGTCCGCGTGGCCGAAGTACAGCTCCGCCTTCACCTGGTTCACCCTGCGGTGGGGGCTGTCGGGCGAGTCCGTGGCCAGCCGGCCGCCATGGGACGACGCCACCGCGCCGATGCGGTCCGGGAAGTCCGCGCCCATGCGCACGGCGAGGCCGCCGCTGAAGCAGTAGCCGGCCACGCCCGCCTTCGGGCCCTTCACGAAGGGCTGCCGCGCGAGGAAGTCCAGCACCGCGCCCGCGTCCAGCTTCAGGCGCTCCGGCGTCAGCGCTCCGGCGAGGCCGAAGAAGCGCTTGCGGAACGCCTCGTCCGCGAACGAGCCCCGGGCGAGGTCCAGCTTCGAGGTGGGCCCCTCCCGGTAGAACACGTTGGGCAGCAGCACGACGTAGCCGGACTTCGACAGGCGCCGGGCCATGTCCTCGAAGACGGGGCGGATGCCAAAGGCATCCGGAATCATGATGACCGCCGGCCACGGCCCGGAGCCCTCCGGCCGGGCCCACTTCGCGTCCATCACTCCGTCCGCGGTCTTGATGTCGACGTCCTGCATGGCGTGGGTGACCTCCCGCGCGGGCGGTGCATGCGCCCGGCAGGAGGGTGACACCACACGCGCGGGCGGCGCGCCATCCGTTTCGTGACGGGCCCCCTCCTCCCCGCGCGAAACGGACACTGGCCTGGACTACTTGACGCAGTTGCTCCAGCCGCGCTTGCTGTTGCTGACCGTCATCTCCCAGTAGCGGGTGCCGCTGTTGTAGTCGATGGAGACGCCGTCGTTGTAATCGCTGGTGTTGAAGTTGCCGCCGATGCCGGACAGCAGGCAGGCCACGCCACCCGGGTCGTAGGCCAGGTTGTGCGTGAAGGTGCCGGGGTTGCCCGCGATCCACAGCCAGCCGCCCGCGTCCGTGGGGACGTCCACGCAGATGGCGCGAGCGCCGCCGGACGCGCCCAGGTTGCCGCCCAGGTACCAGTTGTACCCGTCATTCCAGACCCGGGCGTAGTCGGAGTTGGACGTGAAGCCGCCCGCGGCCTCCACCTGCGTGAGGAAGCAGCGGCGCGACGCGGTGACCGCGCCCAGCAGCTTCGCCGCCTGGCCGTCGTACCAGGCCATCTCCGGGGTGCGGTTGGTGGCGGTGTTGAGGCATTGGACGGCCGTGCTCAGCGCCTTGCTGTTGGACTGGTTGATGAAGATCTGCCAGTTGCCCGCGTACTGGAACACGCCCGCGCCCGCCCAACTGGTGCCCTTCAGGTTGCCCTGGATGCCGCGCAGGAAGCAGGTCCGGTTCGTCGCGGTCCCGATGGCCGTGGAGGTCAGGCCGTTGGCGGAGGTGCCCCACCAGTACGAGCCGCCCAGGGACACCGCCTGCTCGCTCGTCCCGAGCGCCGCGTCCTCCGGGGCCACGGGGGCGGCCGTCTCGGTGACGGCGTCGCCCGGCGCGGCCTCGCCCATCATGGCTTCGTCCATCATCGGGTCGCCGCCGCAGCCCGCCGCGAAGAGGCAAAGGGGCGCCGCCAGGAACAGCTTCCGCGCGAAGTGATTCGTGTGCATGTCGCTTCTCCGTCGTTTGGAAATGCCGTGGCGGGCCATGAGCAACGGGGATGCCAGCGCCGCGTCCCTGGAGCGCGTGTCGACACTGGGCGTGGGGAACGGCAAGCCTTGCGCGTCCACGCCGCGTGCGGGACGGCAAGGCTTGCACGGACGGCAAGCCTTGCACGAGGTGTCCTCCGCGCGCGGCTCCTGGCAGGATCGCGCGCGATCCAAAGGAGCGGGAGGGCAAGGTGGGCATGCATCGCGAAGGCGCGGCCGGGGTCCGGATGCTGGTGCTGCTGGCCGCGTTGGCCGGGGCCGGCGCGCGGGCGGAGGTGACGCGCGCGGAGTTCCTGGTGCCGTCGGAGGAGGGCATCGAGGTGTCCGTGCGCGAGGTGAAGGACACGGGCATGCAGGTGGCCAACCTGCCGCCGCTCATCCTCCTGCACGGCGCGCGGGTGCCGGGGCGGGCCTCATTCGATTTGCCCGTCGAGGGCGGCTCCCTGGCGGCGGAGCTCGCCCGTGCGGGGCACGCGGTGTACCTCATGGATGCGCGCGGCTATGGCGGCTCCACGCGGCCCCTGGCCATGAGCACGCCCGCGAGGGGGCGGCCCCTGGTGGGCTCGCACGAGGTCGTCCAGGACGTGCGCGCGGTGGTGGGCTGGGTGAAGGCGCGCACGGGGCAGCGCCGCGTGGGGTTGGTGGGCTGGGCTACGGGAGGGCACTGGGCGGGCATGTACGCCAGCCTCCATCCGGACGACGTCAGCCACCTGGTGATGCTCAACGCGCTCTACGCGGGCAGCGCGGAGCACAAGATGCTGGGGAAGGGCACGGACTTCGAGGACCCGAAGCGGCCGGGGCACTTCAACGCGGAGGGCATGGGCGCCTACCGGTGGAACACGGGCGCGTCGCTGATGGCCGTGTGGGACCGGCAGCTCCCCGAGGCGGAAGAGGAGCGGGTGAAGTGGAGGGACCCGGAGGTGGCGGCGTCGTTCCAGCGCGAGGCGGTCACGAGTGATCCGCTGGGGCCGTCACGCACGCCGTTCGCCTTCCGGGCGCCGTCCGGGGCGTTGGAGGACAGCTTCTACCTGGCCACGGGACGGCAGTTGTGGGACGGGGCGTCCATCACCGCGAAGGTGCTCATCCTGCGCGCGGAGAACGACTTCTGGAGCCGGCCGGAGGACGTCACGCGCCTCCAGGAGCACCTGAACCACGCGGCCAGCGTGAAGGCCGTGGTGCTCCCGGGCGCGACGCACTTCGTGCACCTGGAGCGGCCGGAGCGGGGCCGCCGGCTCCTCATGGACGAGCTGCTGCGCTTCACCGGCGCCCGCGTCACCCCCGCGCCGAAGCCCCCGAAGCCGGCCCCGCCGTGAGCCGCTAGACTGGTGGGGATGATTTCCATCCGGAGACTCGAACAGGCGACCCCCGGGGAGCTGGAGGCGCTGGCCGAACTGCTCATCGACTCCGTCGAAGGAGGCGCGTCGGTGGGCTTCCTGCCGCCGCTCTCGCGGGACGCGGCGGAGGGGTACTGGCGGGGCGTGCTCGCGGCGCTGGGGCCGGGGCTGCTGCTCTGGGTCGCGGAGGTGGACGGGCGCATCGACGGCACCGTGCAGCTCGCGCCGTCGCTGCGTCCCAACGGGCTGCACCGCGCGGAGGTGCAGAAGCTGCTCGTGCACTCGCGGGCCCGAGGCCAGGGGCTCGCGTCGCGGCTGCTCCAGGAGGTCGAGCAGTACGCCCGGGGCGCGGGGCGCACGCTGCTGGTGCTCGACACGCTGGCGGGCTCGAAGGCGGAGGCCGTCTACCGGCACTTCCAGTGGCAGCGCGCCGGAGAGATTCCCGATTGGGCGCGGCACACCGATGGTGAGCTGCACCCCACGGTCCTCTTCTTCAAGCGCCTTGTCCCCTGACGCTCGCGCACGCGTGGGGCAGGGCGCTGGAACGCGGCGCGCATGAAACCCACTCCTGGTGGCAGGTCTCCCCTGGACCCTCAAGGATGATAGGGATAGCGCGCCAGGACCTTCCCGTCTGGCGACACGGCATACAGCTCGTACCAATGCGCGGAAGGGTTGAATCCAGGTGCCGCCCAGCCGCACTTCTCGACACGCCGGTTGATCTCCACGAAATACAAATCGCCGTGTCGGGCGACAGAGACCTCCATGGCCTTGGCGGTATACGAGCAGTCCTTCGCATACTCCTTGGGAAAACTCGCCAGCAGCCGCTGCAAGGCCGCATGCGCGGCGACAATCGCCGGGCCGTCCAACGTCGCCAGGGGCCGCAGGTCGTCAGGCCACTCGATTCCCTCCGCGATGAGGGGGACGCGGGGTTTGGTACCACCGTCGCCATTTGCTTCGCTGGAGGCCGTGGGTCTGCCCCCATCCCTTGGCGCGGTGCTGGAGGCAGGTGGCGGCATGCCTGCATCCAGCAGGAGCGTCATGATCAGGAGGTGGTGTGGGAGTTTCATCATGGGCACATGCTCCAGGGAGCTTCTACCACTTCAGCTCGGGTGAGCAGCGAGGCAGCAACATGCGGGGGCTGCGCATGCCGGAAGCCTCTTGCGGATGACACTTCGCTTGGAACTCCCAACGTGCGGAGCCCTCATTCCATTGGAAGACGTCTCCCGCCGGGTTCCACTTGTAGAAGCGGGGCTCGTCCTTGTGTCCCGTGGCGAGCCAGGCCCATGCGGGGATCAACCGGTTCCTGGAGTCACGCGCCAGCAGTCCATCCGGGCTCGCGGCATAGGACACCATCGTCCACAGTCCGTCCGCCATCCTCATCGCGGGGAACTGACCGAGGTCGTCACTGCTCATCCGCGTCGCGCACGGGTGGTTGTGGGCAAAGCCGATGACAGGCATGCCTCGGCCAAACGACTCATCGTCAACGCCACCGAATGGCGGCTGACATGAGCTGCGCTCTTTCAGCAGGTTGCGGATGGGCCATGAGACACGCCAGTCCTGCGGTGTCTTGTAGAGGGCGACGCAGTACTCCGCCGCATCCGGGCGAGGACCGCCAGTGTTCGGGTCGCAGGCGTCCGAAGCGCCTGGCAATGCCATCAGTGCTCTGAGTGTGGGCAGCACCAGGTCATCCGGGACCGTGTCCGTGTCCGCGATGACGCTTGGAATGTCCTGATGCGGCCACGGCCCGGGAGCTACCGCGAGGTCGACCCGCCCTTCCAGGATGGGGAGTTCGGAGCGCAGGTAGTAGAGGCGGGGGCCCGCGCATCCCAGGACCAGCACGAACATGAAGGCGCAGGTCCGCCGTTTATCAGTGCGCATTCCCAAAACACTCCTTGGATGATCTGTCGGGACCTGGGCTCAATCCGCCCGGAGCACGACCGCGGGGGGAACGTGCGCGACCCTTCGCGCGGGCATCAGCGCCGCGAGGAACGCCACCGCGCCGAGCACCGCCACCACCAGGCCATATGTGAGCGGATCCGTGGGGCCAACGCCGTTGAGCAGGTGGGACAGGGCGCGGCTGGCACCCCACGCGAGCCCCAACCCCAACACCAGCCCCACCGCCGTCAGCCGCAGGTAGTGGCTCAACACCATGCCCATCAACTGGCCCGCCCTCGCTCCCAATGCCATGCGGATGCCCAGCTCCCGCGTGCGCTGCACCACCGCGTAGGCCACCACCCCGTAGAGCCCCACCGCCGCCAGCACCAGCGCCACCCCCGCGAAGACGCTCGCCAAGAGGAGGTAGAAGCGCAGCGGCGCCACCGTTTCATCCACCACCGACGCCAACGGCCGCACGCTGCCCACCGCGCGGCTCGCGTCGAGCCCCCGGACCTCCGTCCGCACCGCCCTCGCCAGCGAGAGAGGTTCTCCCGTCGTGCGGACCACCAGCGTCATGTCCGTGCTCCGCGCCTGCTCATAAGGCACGTACACCTCCCGTCGCGGCTTCAGCGGGGAGTCAGCTCGCGCGCGACCGCTTGCGCCGGGTGGCCAGCGCGACGAGCGCCAGCCACGCGAGCGGCGCCATCGGGGCCGCGCCGCAGCCGCAGCCGGAGTCGTCCTCGGGCAGGGGATTGCCCGCGCCCGCATCCGGTCCGCCCGCCTCGCAGCTCCCGTCTCCAACACAGACCGTCACCGTGGCTTCGGCGGTCGCGCCCGCCGTGTCCGTCACCACGAAGCGCAGGGTGTGCGGGCCCGGCGATAGGCCCGTAGTGTCCCAGCGGCCCGGCGCGCCACCGAAGTAGAGGCGGGTGTCCGAACGGTCGTCCGTGTAGGCCAGCGTGCCGTCCACGTAGAAACCGGCGCCGGTGCAGCCCACGTCGTCCTCGCACTCGCCGAAGAACTCCGCCGTGGCGCCAGTCACGCGCTCGCCCTGCGTGGGACGGATGAGGACGGCGCGCGGCGGCTCATCCGCCTTCGCGGTGAGGCTGAAGGACTGCTCCGCGTCCGGCGACACGCCGTTGGCCGCCCGCACGCGCACGTCCACCGTCCCCGCCGCCGTCGGCGTCCAGGTGATGAGGCCGGTGGTCGCGTCGATGCTCATGCCCTGCGGCACCGTGCCCTCCAGCGAATACGTGGGCCGGGGCCGTCCCACCGCCTCCACGTCGTAGCGGTACTCGACGCCCACCAGGGCGGTGGTGGCCTGCGTGGAGGTGATGGTGGGCGGGAGCGGTTCGTCATCCGCCTCCACGGCCTCCAGCGTGCGCGCGTCCAGGCCCGGCATGGCGAGCGTGAGGGTGGCCGTGCCGTCCACGTTGTCCGCGTCCTGCGCCGCCTGGAGCGTCACGGTCTGGGGCGTGCTCCAGTTGGACGTCGTGAACGTGAGCGTGGACGCGGAGGCCACGCTGATGTCCGCGTCCCCCTGCGTGGGCGCCACGGTGACGGTGACGTTCGACGAGGGCCTCAGCGACAGCGACACGTCGAAGGTGGCGGTGCCGCCCTCGGGCACGGTGAGCCGGGTGGTGGACAGCACCAGCCGGGGCGAGTTGTTGTCGATGGTGGTGGCCACCACCGACTCGGTCGTCAGGCCCTCCGAGGCCACGGTGAAGGTGGCGACGTCCGCGTCCGCGTCCGCGTCCTCCACCGCCTCGAGCACCACGACCTGCGGCACGTTCCAGTTCGTGGGGGAGAAGGTCAGCGTTCCACCCCCCGACAGGCGCAGGTCCTCGGAGCCGCCCAGGGCCCGCGCCACGTCCACCGTCACGGGCGCGGTGGGCGCCTGGGCCAGCCGCACGGTGAAGGCCGCGCGCCCGCCCTCCATCAGGCGCAGGTTGAGCCCGGACACGACCAGCTTCTGGCCGGTGGCCGTGGGCATCACCCGGCGCACCACGCCGTTGGTGTACCCCAGCATGTAGAGCGCGCCGTCCGGTCCCACGCTCATGTCCACGTTGGCGGAGAAGCCCGTCCCCCACGCGTCCACCGTCGCCACCGAGTTGTCCGCCGTCAGCGTGGCGCGCGTCACCTGGGCGCTGTTGAAGTCGCCGAAGAAGTAGTTGCCGCGGTACTCCGGCGGGAAGAGGGTGGCGTCGTAGAAGACGCCGCCGGTGATGGAGCCTCCCAGCGCCTGCGTCATCGCGGATCCGCCGCCACTGGTGGCGTCCGGCAGGCCCGGCTGGGCCACGGTGAAGGTCGTCGTGGTGGGCGCGTTGTCGGCGCTGGCGACGTAGAAGTCGCCGTCGAAGCTCGCGTCGCCCACACCTTCAATCGTGAGCTTCTCCCCCTTGCGGAAGCCGTGCGGCGTGGCCGTGGTGAAGGTGGTGATGCCCCCGCTGCGCACCGCGCCCGTGGCGGTGAGGTTGCGCGTGTCCGTCCCGTTGGTGCGGTACTTGATGACGGGAGGGATGAAGTCGTTGGTGAGGGGCTGGTTGTTCTCGTAGTCGTTGTAGCCGGCGTGGGAGCGCCGGTTCACGACGAAGACCTGCTCGTAGTTCGTGCCCACGCCGTTGACCCACAGCAGGCCGGTGGTGGGCTGGAACGTGAAGGTGAACGGGTTTCGCAGGCCGCGCGCCCAGATGTATTCGTTGTTGGGGCCCACGCCGTCGTTGAACGGGTTGTCATTGACGGGCGTGCCGTCCAGGTTGGCGCGGCTCATCTTGGCCGCCAGCGACGTCAGGTCCGCGTCCACGCCGGTGCCGTTGCCCAGGTCTCCAATGGACCAGTAGAGCTTCCCATCCGGTCCGAAGCCCAGCCCGCCGCCGTCGTGGTTGTTGCCCGCCGTGGGCAGCCGGGTGACGACCTCCGTGCGCGCGATGCCCGTGCCGTGGGAGTCCGTGTAGCGGACGATGCGCTGCTCGGAGGCGGAGACGGTGACGAAGAAATAGACGTACCGGTTGACCACGTAGTTCGGGTCGAACGCGATGCCGATGAGGCCGCACTCGCTGTTGGTGTGGACCGCGGGCTCCGTGGCGAACGTGCGCGTCACCAGCGTGGAGGTGCCGGGCTGCGTCTCCAGCACACCGTCCTTCATGGCCACCGTCCGCACGACGCCGTTCTTCAGCGTGACGAACAGCCGCCCCGAGCCATCCGGCGCCCACGCCATGCCGGTGGCGGGCGTCAGGCTGCTGGACGAAAAGGCCGTCTCCACGAAGCCCGCCGGCACGGCGGCCCGGGCTGGCGCGGACATCATCAGGAACAACAGTGAGGCCATGAGGGGCGTGCGCATGGCCTCCAAGCCTACCGCACCCGGAGTGGGGCCCTACCGCGTCGCGGTGAAGTTCCGCTGGATGAGGCACTTCACGCTGCTGTCCTCGGTGGAGAAGAGCTTCAGCGTGTACTCACCCTCGATGCGCGAGCTGTCCGTGTCCGAGCGGGGCGCGGGCGCGGCCACCGTCGAGCGGATGTCCAGGGTGCGCCGGACCTTCTCCTCGGTGAGGATGCGGGCCGTGGAGAACTCGAGCCTCCGTGCGGGCTCGCCGGAGTAGTGGGTGGACAGCTCGTCGTCGCCGAACCGCGTGGTGATGTAGCTGCCGCCCGTCATCGTCAGCACGAGCGGGCCCTGGGGCAGGCGCTGGCCCAGGGCCTCGCATCCTTCACCAGGCGGCGATGTGTCCTCGAACTGGAGTGTGTAGGTGCCCGCGATGGCGCAGCCCTCCTCACAGTCGGGATAGGTGTTGCCGCCACAGCCCGGGTTCCCCATGCCGCTGCCCATCGTCATCATGCCCACGGCGAGCAGCACCGGGATGCGGAGGAACGTCACGGCCTTCGGGGAACGGGCGCTGCGCGGCGATTCGCTGTGCATGAAAGACTCCAGGTGCAACGGGAGGCATCAGCCTAGCCAATGCCTGCCCGGGTTCGCACCTGGGGTCCGGGGTGCTTCACACGACGACGGCGCGTGTCACAGCGTGACGTTGCCGGACACGACCTCGGTGAGCTTGCAGGGGATGTCGCTGGCGTGGGGACACACCCGGTGAAGTCAGGGCCTGCGGGACGCCACGGCGGGCGCGGCGCTCATCGCCTGGCTGAGCTTCCGGGCCCCTTCCGAGAAGGCGCCGCGCGCGAGCTCCTGACCGGAGGTGCCGAGCACCTGGGCGAACACCCGGTTGAAGCCCTTCTCCAGGCCCATGGACTTGTGGGGTTCCCCCTTGGAGTCCGCGACCATGTAGAGCGACGAGTCCAGCTCGGCGGGCGGTGCCTCGCCCTTCTGGCGGTACAGGTCCTTCATGGCGGCGAGCGACTCGTCGTGGCTCTTGCGGATCTCCCCTCGCGCCATGCCCTTGAAGAGGCCCGGGACGTCGCGCAGGTCCACGTGGATGACGACGATGGGCTTCTTCTCACGCACGTCGTAGATGAACTGGGAGGCGCGTTGGCGCAGCTCCTCCTTGGTTCCCTTGTTGGCATACAACACCAGCGTGGGCCGACCCTGCCCGATGGGGACCTCCTTGCCGAACACGTCCTTGAGTTCAGCGGCGCTGGCCGGGATGGCTCCCAGCAATCCGAGCAGGCAGGTCAGCAGGGCGGTCTTCTTCATGCAGTGGCTCCTAAGGGTGAAGAAACGCATTGGGTCCACCAACATCCCCATCCCCACCCTGAATCCCGAGCGGTGCATTCAGTCCGTCCCCGGCAATGAGGGGCCGGCTTGGCGAGCCCTGGCACGCAAAGGCTGGGTCGGGTGACAGATGTGAAGGCCAGGGGTGTTCGAGCCGCCAGCACTTCGCTGGAGGCCAGAGACCATGGGCATCACACTGGACCGTCGCTCCCTCATCCAAGCCAGTCTGGGATTGACCGGGGGGCTCGCGCTCCTCCGGGACACTCCCTCCGAGGCGGCCGGACGGCCGTCCACGACGTCCGCGTCCTCGGACGCGCCGCGGCCCTGGTGGGAGCTGGGGCTGATGGCGGACCCCATCATGGAGAGCCAGTTGCTGCACTTCCTGGCCGGGACCTACAGCGCCCAGTCGGACATCAGCGAGGTGCTGGACACCGCGACCCGCATCGTCGCGGGGGATGACTGGAGCTGGCCCAACGAATGGGTCGCCACCGCCGACCGCATCCGCGCCATGGGCGACGTGAGCCTGTCCCGCCGCCATCCCATCAGCGCGGGCCATGCCTACCTGCGCGCCGCCAACTACTACCGCGCCGCGCTCATCCACCACCCGGAGCCCGCCCACCCGAGCGTGGTCGCCACCGGGCGCAAGGCGGTGGACGCCTACAACAAGGCCCTCCACCTGCTGAAGATACCGGGCACGCCCGTGCGCATCCCGTACGAGGGCACCACGCTGCCCGGCTACTTCTTCCGCGCCCCGAGCGCCCGGAGCATCGCGCCGCTGCTCATCTTCCAGCAGGGCCGCGACGCGTGGCCGGAGGAGTCCAAGTACGTCATCGACGCGGCGCTCGCGCGGGGCTACCACTGCCTCATCGTGCACGCGCCCGGCCAGGGCATGGCCATCCGCGAGCAGGGGCTGCCCTTCCGCCACGACTGGGAGAACGTCATCCGGCCGGTGGTGGACTTCGCCCTGTGCATCGCGGGCGTGGACTCGCGGCGCATCGCCCTCCTGGGCTGGAGCATGGGCGGGGCGCTGGTGCCGCGCGCCGCCGCGTTCGAGCGGCGCATCAAGGTCCTCATCCCCAACCCCGGCGTCCTCAACTGGGGGGCGTCATCCTTCGAGCAGTTCCACATGTACTTCCCGGAGCTGATGCCGCTGCTGGACAGCGACCCCCAGGCCTTCGACGCGGCCATGGCCCGGCTGATGGAGCAGGTGTTCCTCTTCCGCTGGTACATGAAGGACGCGATGTCCAAGCACGGCGTGAGCACGCCGTCGGCCCTGCTCTTCGAGCTGCGCCGGTTCAACAACGAGCCCATCGTCCACCGCATCCGCTGCCGCACGCTGGTGATGGACGGCACCGCCGAGGCGTTCTCACAAGGCCAGGCCCGGCTGCTCTTCGACGCGCTGGAGTGCCCCAAGGACTACATGCTCTTCACCGCCCAGGACACGGGGCTGCTGCACTGCCAGGAGGGCGCGCAGGCCGTGGCCAACCACCGCATGTTCGACTGGCTGGACGAGTCCCTCTAGCGCCGCCTCAGCGCGGGCCGCCGCCCAGCACGACACGGAAGACGGCCTCCACCTCCTGCGCGTCCACGCCCAGCTCCCGGGCCCACGCCCGGCGCACGGCGAGCAGCGCCTCCGTGCGGGCCGGCTCGTTCCCGGCCTCCTGGGCCCGGCGCTGACGGCGGGCCAGCTCCTCCCGGCGGGCGAGCAGCTCCACCAGCTCGCGGTCGAGCGCGTCGATGTGCTCGCGAGGCTCGCGGGGCGCGGGGGCTTCCGGCTCCAGCCCGGGCACGGCGACGCCCGAGGCCCCGGGGGCCTGCGTCGCGGTGGGCGCGGCCTCCAGGTCGCGGTGGATGCCCTGGAGCGCCGTGAGCAGTTGCCCTCGCGCCTGCGTGGCGAACGGGTTCTCCTGCTGGATGGCGTTGAAGAGGTGGCCCGCGTCCGCGCGCACGGTCTCGATGGTGCGCGACAGCGCCTTGAAGCTGGCCGGCGCGAAGGGCACGTCCGCCGCCGCGCCGGAGTCCACCATGCCCTTGGCCACGAAGAAGGTGAGCGCGTGCGTGCGCGCCATCACCTGGTCATGGCCCTCCGGTGTCTGCTCGATGACCTCGCAGCCCAGGCCCTCGTAGAAGCGCCGGGCGCGCGGGGCGGCCTCCGGATGCAGCGGGTTGGG
This sequence comes from Corallococcus sp. AS-1-12, assembly GCF_020036995.1. Taxonomy (NCBI): domain Bacteria; kingdom Pseudomonadati; phylum Myxococcota; class Myxococcia; order Myxococcales; family Myxococcaceae; genus Corallococcus; species Corallococcus sp. AS-1-12. Next base: position 114,085 of record NZ_JAIQDD010000011.1, read on the forward strand.
GCAGAGCACGACGCGCATGGGGCGCTCGGCCATGGCCAGGCTCAAGGGGCCGAAGAGGGGATGCGTGCCCACCCAGGGCACGTCGGCGCCCAGCACCTCCGTCAGCGCCTCCACGGGCTTCACCTTCACGCTGCCCACGTCCAGCACCAGGTGCTCCGGCCTCAAGTGGGGCCGCAGGGAGCGCAGCACGTCCCGCATCTGGGGAACCGGCACCGCCACCACCACCAGCTCCGCCCCGTCCAGCAGCTCACGCACCGAGTGCGCGCGGAGCGGCTCCGGGATGTCCGCCACCGGGTCCAGGGCGCGGTGCTCCACACCCACCGCCTCCAGCAGCGTTCCCAGCGCGCGTCCAAACCGTCCGTAGCCCACGAGTGCGACATGCGACATGCGCCGGAGTCTACGCGGGCCCGCGCGCAATAGACGACCGCCGGGTCACCCGTGAAGAGCGACCCGGCGGGGGACGACTTGCCAGGAGGGAAGGCGGAGGACTACCGCTTGAGGAGCATCTGCTCCGTGAGGCAGGAGTCCGTCTTCTCCGGGACGACGAAGAAGGGCTGCTGGCGGCTCAGGCCCTGCGTGGTGCCCAGCCAGCCGTCGCCAATCTGCCCGGCGCCGTCGTACACCAGGGCCAGCCAGTCATTCTGCGACGCGGGGAAGAGGTCCACGCTGTCGGAGTCGCGGTTGAAGTTGTAGGCGAAGGACGCGGTCTGGATGACGCCGCTGCCGTTGATGTCCAGGTTCGCGCTCGCGGTGCCCGCGCGCTGCACGCCGTTGATGCGCACGCCGATGCGGGCCAGGTCCGCCTCCGTGGTGGGGGCGATGGGCGCGAAGGCGGACACCTCGTTGACGGACGTCTCGCTCACGGAGGCGACGCGGACGCGCGAGTAGTCCAGCACGTTGTCCACGCCGTCGATGCGCAGGCCGAACGTCTGGTACTCGTAGTTCATCACGCTCAGGTAGTTGGGCTTGTAGTTGGCGTCGTCGGTGCCGCCATGGCGCAGGCCGATGTTGTGCCCCAGCTCGTGCATCAGGGTGCCGGCCTGCTGCAGCTCCGTGCCGCCCGGCGTGGACCAGCCGCCCAGCGTCACGATGAGGTCATGCGCGGGGATGCCGCGCGACAGGCCGCTGGAGGTCGTCGTGCCGTAGGTGTTCGCGAACAGGGCGTAGTGGAAGAAGGGCGCCCGGCGCGACTTGAAGTACTTGCTCTTGATGGTGTCCACGCCCACCCAACCGGTGTCCAGGTTGGAGATGGCGTCCGCGGCGGCGATCTGCGAGTCCAGCACCAGGTGCAGCGCGATGCCCGTGGTGCCGTTGGGGTTGGACACCGGCGCGTTGGCGAACGCCGCCGTCACCTTGTCCAGCGCGCCCTGCGTGGGCTTGCGGTCCGCGTAGTAGTCCACCTCCACGAAGACGTCCTTCTTGCGCGGATCCGCGCCCCAGTAGCGCAGGTCCACGCCGCCGTAGCCGTACAGCTCCGCGAAGTCGCTGATGCGGTCGCCGTCCGTGTCGGAGCTGTTGGGGTTGGTGCCGTACTGGTTCTCCGCCGCGTCGCAGACGCCGTCGCCGTCGGTGTCCACGGCGCTGAGCGCGCACAGGTACACGGGCTGCACGGCGGAGACCTGATAGTCGGTCCCGTTCTGCGTCATCGTCGTGTAGTTGGGCCGGTGGTGGACGGTGACGGAGCGGTAGCCGGCGCGGCTGTAGACGAGCCGCACCGCCTCCTCGCCGGACGCCGGCATGATGAGCTGGACGTTGTCCTCGCCGTGTTGGTTGCCGTAGGCGTCGAAGATGAAGAGGCCGGACGAGTCCGTCGTCTGGGTCGCGAGGCCGGTGCCGCAGCCCGTGCCGGAGCAGGTGCCGGAGGCGACGTAGACCGTCACGCCCTCCACGGCGCTGCCCGTCGCGGAGTCGTAGATGAAGCCGTAGACACAGCCATTCAAGCCGACGAGACCCATGGAGGCCGTCAGCAGGCTCTTGTAGAACGTGGACATACTTCCCCCTCGGAGGAACCAGGGGTTGGCTTCTGTCGCCAACCGCCACATCTACGGCGCGCCCGGCGGATATTCTTTCGGGGATTTATTTCCGGAGCCGGGACACGGCGGAGGCCGCCGGGTTGACAGCGGGGGCTGTCTGTCTTACTCCTGTCTCATCATGAGGCCCGTCTTCTTCCATGCCCTGCCTGTCCTGAGCGCCTTCGCGCCGGCGGCGGACGTGCGCCTCGCCCCCCGTCACGAGGTCCTGCTCGATATTTGAGCAGGCGGACCGGAGTCCTCCGGTGCGCGCGTGGCTGGTTGCCCGCGCACCGTGAGCTCCGTCTCCGCCCGTCCCCTCCCTGGGGGGCCTTCGTGTGTCCTCGCGCGTTCCCGTGGCGGCCTGACGTGCCGCTATAGGCCCTGTGTGCGCGTGCGCGCCTGAAGGCAGCCTCCGGTCCATCCCTCTCATCCAACCGGCGTCTCAATCCAATACACACCCGCGGGCCTCGCTGCCCGGACGGGAACGGGAGTCTTCCATGTCTCGCACCACGCGCATCGAGCGGTATCGCAACATCGGCATCATGGCCCACATCGACGCGGGCAAGACGACGCTCACCGAGCGCGTCCTCTTCTTCACCGGCCGCATCCACTCCACGGGAGAGGTGCACACGGGCTCCACGGAGATGGACTGGATGGAGCAGGAGAAGAAGCGCGGCATCACCATCACCTCCGCGGCGACGACGGCCTTCTGGCAGCCCCGGCACGGGCGGGAGGCGGGCGTGCCCCACCGCATCAACATCCTGGACACGCCGGGCCACGTGGACTTCACCATCGAGGTGGAGCGCTCGCTGCGCGTGCTGGACGGCGCGGTGGCGGTGTTCGACGCCAGCCAGGGCGTGGAGCCGCAGTCGGAGACGGTGTGGCGTCAGGCGGACCGCTACGGCGTGCCGCGCATCGCGTTCATCAACAAGATGGACAAGGTGGGCGCGGACTTCGCCCTGAGCGTGCAGTCCATGGTGGACCGGCTGGGCGTGCGCCCGGTGGCCGTGCAGTGGCCCGTGGGCGACGGCGCGGACTTCCAGGGGCTCGTGGACCTGGTGCGCATGCGGCTCGTGCGCTTCCAGGGCGACGACGGCGGCTTTGACGACAGCGCGCCCGTTCCTCCGGAGCTGGCGGAGGCGGTGCTGCCGTACCGCATGCGCCTCATTGAAGTCTGCGCGGACCTGGACGCGGGCGTGATGGAGAAGTTCGTGGACGGGCGGGTGGAGGACATCACCGCGGAGGAGCTGGAGCGCGCGCTGCGCTCGGGCACGCTCGCGCGGACGCTGGTGCCGGTGCTGTGCGGGTCGGCCTTCAAGAAGAAGGGAGTGCAGATGCTCTTGGATGCGGTCGTCAGCTACCTGCCGTCCCCCGCGGACATGGCCGCCGTGGAGGGCTTTACGCCCGTCACCGGCGAGCGCGTCAGCCGTCCCGTGTCGGACTCGGGGCCGCCCACCGCGCTGGCGTTCAAGCTGATGAGCGACAAGGCCGTGGGAGGCATCGTGTTCCTGCGGGTGTACTCGGGCACGCTGCGCGCGGGCACCGTCCTGCTCAACCCCGTCACCGGGCGCAGGGAGCGGGTGGGGCGCCTGATGTTCATGCACGCCAACCGCCGCGAGGAGGTGGCGGAGGTGCACGCGGGCGACCTGTGCGCGGCGCTGGGGCTCAAGGGCGTGCTCACCGGCGACACGCTGTGTGACCCGGAGGCGCCGGTGGTGCTGGAGGCGTTGAACGTGATGGAGCCCGTGGTGCAGCTCGCCGTGGAGGCGCGCTCCCCCGCGGAGCTGCCGAAGCTGGAGGAGGGCCTGCAACGGCTGGCGGCGGAGGACCCGTCGCTGCGCCTGGGCGTGGATCCGGAGAGCGGCCAGGTGCTGCTGTCCGGCATGGGTGAGCTGCACCTGGAGGTGGTCGTGGACCGGTTGAGGACGGAGTTCGGCGTGGAGGCGCGCGTGGGACAGCCGAAGGTGGCGTACCGCGACACGCTCCGGGGCGCGGTGCGCCAGGAGTACCGCCACGTCCGCCAGTCCGGCGGGCCCGGACAGTACGCGCGCGTGGTGCTGGACGTGGGGCCGGCGCCGCGAGGGGCGGGGCTCGTCTTCGTGGACGCCACGAAGGGGGGCTCCATCCCCCGCGAGCTGGTGCCCGCCATCGAGAAGGGCGTGGCCGGGGCCATGGCGCGGGGCGTGCGGGAGGGCGTGCCGCTGGTGGACGTGGAGGTGCGGCTGGTGGATGGCGACACGCACGTGAAGGACAGCACGCCGCAGGCCTTCGCGGTGGCGGGCTCGCTGGCGCTCCAGGAGGCCGCGCGGCGCGTGGGCGTGCAGGGGCTGGAGCCGGTGATGGAGGTGGAGGTGGTGACGCCGGAGGAGTTCCTGGGCGACGTGCTGGGTGACCTGGCGTCGCGGCGGGGACGGGTGCTGGGGATGGAGGCGAAGGGCACGGCGCGGTGCGTGTCCGCGCGGGTGCCCATGGCGCGCCTGTTCGGCTACGTGACGGCGCTGCGCGGCCGCACGCAGGGACGCGCCCAGGCGAGCATGCGCCTGGGGACGTACGAGCCGGTGCCGGAGTCGGCCGCGGCCCTGGCCTCCGAGGCACGGGCGTGAGGTGACGGCCCCGGGCTTCCCCATGAGGGGAGGCCCGGGGCCGTGCTGTTCGCGCGGGAAATTGAACCCCGTGTCGATTTCCGGGGCGCTCATTCGACGTGCATTTGATTGAGTTCGCGCCGTGACGATGTCCAAGGCGCAGGCCGCGGTGCACGCGGTGTGGAGAATCGAGTCCGCCCGGCTCATCGCCGGGCTCGCGCGCATGGTGCGCGACGTGGGGCAGGCGGAGGAGCTGGCGCAGGACGCGCTGGTCGTGGCGTTGGAGAAGTGGCCGGTGTCGGGCGTGCCGGAGAACCCGGGCGCGTGGCTGATGGCCACCGCGAAGCGCCGCGCCATCGACGAGATGCGCCGTCACAAGCTGCTCGCGCGCAAGCACGAGGAGCTGGGGCACGGGCTGGAGGAGGCGGAGGTGCCAGACCTGGACGCGGCCCTGGACGACGACGTCGGCGACGACCTGTTGCGCCTCATCTTCACCTCCTGCCACCCGGTGCTGTCCCCGGAGGCGCGGGTGGCGCTCACGCTGCGGCTGTTGGGCGGCCTGACGACGGATGAGATCGCCCGCGCGTTCCTGGTGCCGGAGCCCACGGTGGCCCAGCGCATCGTGCGGGCCAAGCGGACGCTGGCGGAGAAGGGCGTCCCCTTCGAGGTCCCCCGGGGCGAGGAGCTGGCGGCGCGGCTCGCGTCGGTGCTGGAGGTCGTCTACCTCATCTTCAACGAGGGCTACTCCGCGACCGCGGGGGGCGACTGGATGCGGCCGGAGCTCTGCCAGGACGCGCTGCGCCTGGGCCGCATCCTCGCGGAGCTCGCGCCGGGCGAACCGGAGGTGCACGGGCTGGTGGCGCTGATGGAGATTCAAGCGTCGCGGTCCCGGGCGCGGGTGGGGCCCTCGGGAGAGCCCGTGCTGCTGCTGGAGCAGAACCGCGCGCAGTGGGATCAGCTCCTCATCCGCCGCGGGCTCGCGGCGCTGGAGCGCTCGGGGAAGGCCGGGCCGGCGGGGCCGTACACGGTGCAGGCCTCCATCGCGGCCTGCCACGCGCGGGCGCGCACGCCGGAGGAGACGGACTGGCCGCGCATCGCGGCGCTCTACGCGGTGCTCGCGAGGATGACGCCGTCACCGGTGGTGGAGCTGAACCGCGCCGTCGCGCTGTCGATGGCGTTCGGCCCCGCGGTGGGGCTGGAGCTGGTGGACCAGCTCGTGGCCGAGCCGTCGCTCAAGCACTACCACCTGCTGCCGAGCGTGCGCGGCGACCTGCTCCAGAAGCTGGGGCGCCTCAAGGAGGCCCAGGCGGAGTTCGAGCGGGCCGCGTCGCTCACGCGCAACGCGAAGGAGCAGGCGCTGCTGCGCGCGCGCGCCGCCGCCTGCACGGGCGGGAAGCCGTCGTAGTCCTGTCCTCCAGGGGCTGGCTCCGCGCGGAACCGTGTCTTCACGCTCCGAGAAGGAACTTCGACTGTCAGACATCTTCCGGGGCGCGGGCCGCCCCCGGGGGGTTGTGGGCTCGGGGGGCGTGCCTAGCTTGGCCGCGTCCATGAAGAACGAAATGCACTCGACGGCGCGCCCGACGCGCGTGGCTCACGTGATGTACGGCCTGGAGATGGGCGGGCTCGAACAACTGGTGGTCCGGTTGTCCCAGCACGGCCGCGAGCGGGGGATTGAGTCCGTGGTGCTGGCCCTGGGCCCGGACGGTCCGGTGCGGGAGCTGCTCCAGCGCGCCAACGTCCCCACGGTCTGGCTGGGAGGACTCGCGGGGATGACGCCCGCGGCCATCCGCCGTCTGGCCCAGGAGGTGGACGCCTTTGGCGCCGACGTGGTCCATGGTCACGACGTGGGCCCCTGGCTCAACGCCGTCGCCACCCGGACGCTGCGTCCGCGCACGCCCGTCATGGGCACCTTCCATCAGACGGTGGAGCCGCAGGGCAAGCTGCGCCCCGCGGCCATGGCCGCCGCCATGTTCACCCAGTCCCTGGTCGCGTGCGGCAGCGAGGTGCGCGCCAGCCTGGAGCGCTGGAGCCCGAAGCTGCTCTCCAACGTGGTCACCATCGAGAACGGCGTGCCGCTGGAGGTGGCCACGGGCGAGGAGGCTCGCCGGGCCGCGCGCGAGCGCCTGGGCCTCCCCCAGGACGCCACGGTGGTGGGCTACCTGGGCCGTCTCTCCGAGGAGAAGGGCCCGGACCTGCTGGTGGACGCGTTCCTGCGCCACTTCGCGGACGCGAAGGACACGCACCTGGTGATGATTGGCCCTGGCCCCATGGAGGCCTCGCTGCGCGCTCGCGCCGCCGCGTCTCCGCTGGCCGGCCGGGTGCATTTCACGGGCGCGCTGCTGGAGGCGAGCAAGCTGCTGCCCGCGTTCGACGTCTACGTGCAGCCGTCCCGCCGGGAGGGCCGCTCGCTGTCGCTGCTGGAGGCGATGGCGGTGGGGCTGCCCACGGTGTCGCATGCCATCCCGGCCATCCGCGAGGTGCACCGCGATGGGCAGACGGCGCTCCTGGTGAAGTCCGAGGACGTGGATGCGCTCGGCGGCGCGGTGAAGCGCCTGACCCACGACGCGGAGCTGCGCTCCCGCCTGGGGGAGGCCGCGAAGCGCGAGGCGCAGCGCTACTCGCTGTCCACGATGGTGGACACGTACGCGAAGCTCTACCGGGAGGCCGCCGCTCGCGCCCAGGCGTGAGCGGGCACGGGAAGGCCACGCGTGTCGCCCACCACCATCCTCCATGTGCGCAGCACCTGCGGCCTGTATGGCGCGGAGCGGGCGCTGCTGTCGCTGGCGTCGTCCACGCCGTCTCCGTGGCGCGCGCAGGTGTGCAGCCTCGTTCCGCCCGGACGGGTGGACGTGCTGTCGGGCGCGGCGCGCGAGCAGGGGCTGGACGCGCTGACGCTGGAGGTGCCCGGCCGCTTCAACGCGATGGCCGTGGCGACGCTCGCCTCGGAGGTGCGCAGGCGCGGCGTGGGGTTGCTGCACGCGCATGACTACAAGTCGCTCACCCTGGGCGCCGCCGCGAGCGCGCTCGCCGGAGTGCCCCTGGTTGCGACGTACCATGGGGACACCGGCGCCACGCCCGCGTTGATCGCCTACGAGGGGCTCGCGCGCGTGCTGGGCAACTGCACACGCGCGGTGGCGGCGGTGTCGCGCGAGCTGACCGCGCGCCTGCGCCGGTACGTCCACCGCTCGCCTGTGGTCTACATCCCCAACGCGCTGCCGCTCGCGGACGCGTGCACGGACGCGGAGCGGCTCCAGGCTCGCGAGGCACTGGGGCTCGCGCCGGAGGGTTCTGTCATCGCGATGGTCGGGCGCCTGTCGGTGGAGAAGGGGCCCCAGGTGCTGCTGGACGCGATGCAGCGGCTGGCCCGGACGCCTGGCGCCACGCTGCCCACGCTGCTTCTGGTGGGCGATGGCCCGCTGCGCGAGTCGCTGGAAGCGCAGGCGCAAGGGCTGCCGGTGCGCTTCCTGGGGTTCCGCTCAGAGGTGCGCAGCGTGTACGCGGCGGCGGACGCCGTGGTGATGCCCTCCCTGCGAGAAGGCATGCCGCTGGTCGCGCTGGAGGCGATGGCGCTGGGACGGCCGCTGGTGGCGTCCGGGGTCGGAGAGCTGCCCCACGTGCTGGGCACGGGGCGCGGGCTCGTGGTGCCACCGGGAGACGCGGGCACGCTGGCCTCGGCGCTCGCGGGATTGCTCACGGCGCCCGGCTGGCGCGCGCGGATGGCGCAGGCGGCGCGTGAGTATGTCGTGGCCCACCACGCGCCCGAGCGGATGGCGAATCGCTACATCGAATCGCTGTATCTGCCCGCCCTGATGGGCCCGCGCGAAGAACAGGTCGTGGCCGGGTAGGGCAACCGGGGCATCCCCGCCTCGTCCCCAGGACATCGCCGCATCACCCCTTCCGCCCGGCACGGCCAAACCTGTCCGACAGTCGGACAGGTTTCCACGACCCGGATGGGCCGAGGCTCCTGTCGGACAGGTCGTCATGGCTTCGACGAACGGCGACGCCCGCCCGCCGTGGCCGCTGAAAACCTGTCGGACAGTCGGACAGGTTTTCGCGGTGCACCCCGGAGGGGCGAGCTCCCGCGGTCCGCGGGCCTGGGCGTGCGGTGGCGGCCCTCCGCACGCAGCCCCGTGGCTCAGTGGGCTTCCGCCCCGGACGGCTCCTTCCCTTCGACACTGGCGGACACCGCGTTCAGGTAGAGCTCGCCCAGGCCGGCCCCGATGCCGTCCCACGCGAAGGACTCCGCCATGCGGCGGGCGTTCCGCGCCAGCCTGCTGCAGAGGTCCGGATCATTGCGCAGCCGGCGCAGCGCCGCGGCGAACTCCTCGGGGGACTCCGCCAGCAGGACGTGCTGCCCCTCCACCACGGGCAGCCCCTCCACCGCCAGGCGCGTGGCCACCACGGGTACGCCCGCCGCCGCGGCCTCCAGCACCTTCAGGCGCGTCCCGCTGCCCGCGCGCAGCGGAATGGCCGTCGCCAACGCTCGCGCCAGATACGGCGCCACCGACGGCACCGAGCCCGTCACCACCAGCCGCTCGTTCTCCAGGGCCCGCACGGACGCGGGCGGACTGCGGCCCACCACCATCAGCTTGCTGGTCGACAGCTCCGACGACACCAGCGGCCACACCTCGCGCGCCAGCAGCAGCACCGCGTCCTCGTTGGGCCACCAGTCCATGGACCCCACGAAGACCAGGTCGTCGCCCGTGCTCTCCCGGGGAGCGAAGTCCGGCAGCTTCACGCCGTTGGGCACCACCTGCACCCGCTTCGCCCCCATGGCGCGCAGTTGCTCGGCGTCCACGGACGAGCACGCCAGCACGGTGTCCGCCTGGCTCACGCACTCGCGCTCCAGCCGCTCCACCCGGTTGAACTGCCAGCGCAGGAACGGCCGCATCGGCGGCGGGCTCAGCGGCGCCATCCGCGCGAGCAACTGGCTCTCCACGTTGTGCTCGTCGATGACCAGGTGCGCGGACGGGTTGAGCTGGCGCGCCAGCGGCAACAGTTGCGCCATGTGCAGGTGGTCGAAGTGGATGATGTCGAAGGGGCCGCGCTCCGCCAGCACCCGGCGCAGGGCATCCCGCACCGCCCGGCGCGCGAAGCGCACGTAGGTGAGCGGCGTGCCCCGCAGGAAGGCCCGCGTGCTGTTCAGCGTCTCCTGCGGCGCCACGCGCGGCAGGTCCACCAGATGCAGCCGCGAGCCCGGCACGCCCAGCGCTCCCAGCCAGCGCCTGAAGCCCTCGGCGTCGTTGCCCACCCGGTTCACCGCCAGCACGTCCAACGAGAAGCGGGAGGCAAGGGCGCGCACCAGCTCGAGCGTGCGCAGGGTGCCGCCCGTATCCGAAGGCAGCGGAACATAGGGAAGGATGGCGAGAACGCGTCGCACGGTGGGAAACCAGGCCTGCTTCAGGAGACGGGTGGAGCCCGGCCGCGTGCTCCTCACCACGGCCACCGGCTTGGTAAGCACCCACCTGCGAAGGGCCCAGGCCCCCGCGGCGCTTTCCCGTCGATGGACAACACATCGTCCCTGCGCGAGGCAGCGGGATGCCGCATCGCGTCTTCCGAGCGACAGCCGCATTCCCGGCGGTCTTGACCCGGGCGGGAGGTCTCCCTGTCCGGGAGGGGCCTCGAAAAGGCGCGCGGTTTGCGGCATGAGGACGCACGGCGCAACGACGGAGGAAGCCATGGGCCTTGAGCAGACGCAGGGGGCCGCGGCGCGCGAGCGGATCGCGCGGGTGCGGCAGGTGATGCGGGAGCGCGGTGTGGCGGCGGTCTGGGTCCCGACGAGCGACCCGCACCTGTCCACCTACGTGCCGGCCCGCTGGAAGGGCCGGGAGTGGGCGTCTGGCTTCACCGGCTCGCTGGCCACGCTGGTGGTGACGGCGGACTTCGCCGGCCTCTGGGTGGACAGCCGCTACTGGGATCAGGCGGACGCCCAGTTGAAGGGCAGCGGCATCGCGACGGTGCGCTCGACGAACGCGCCCGGGCAGTCACACCTGGACTGGCTGGCCGCGAACGTGCCGCAAGGACAGACGGTGGCCGTGGACGGCGCGGTGCTGGGCCTGGGCGTGGCGCGCGCGGCGGCCGCGCAGTTGTCCGCGGCGGGGCTGGTGCTGCGCACGGACCTGGACGTGGTGGCGGAGGCGTGGGCGGACCGGCCGCCCCTGCCCGCCGCGCCCGTGTTCGCCCACGCGCTGTCGCCCGTGTCGCGGACCGACAAGCTGCGGGCCGTGCGCGCGGAGATGGGCGTGCTGGGCGCGACGCATCACTTCATCTCCACGCTGGATGACGTCGCGTGGCTGATGAACCTGCGCGGCGCGGACGTGGACCACCTCCCGCTGTTCCTCGCGCACCTGCTGGTGGAGCCCGGTGGGGCCCGGCTGTTCATCGGGCAGGGCAAGGTGCCGGACGCGCTGCGCGCCGCGCTGGAGGCGGACGGCGTCATCCTCCACCCGTACGACGAAGCGGCGCGCGCGCTGGGAGCCCTGCCGGACGGGACGCGGCTCCTGGTGGATCCCCGGCGCATCACCCACGGGCTGCGGCAGGCGGTGCCCAGGGGGGTGAGCGTGGTGGAGGGGCTCAACCCATCCACCGTGGCCAAGTCGCGCAAGACGGACGCGGAGCTCGCGCACTTCCGCGACGCGATGGAGCAGGACGGCGCGGCGCTGTGCGCGTTCTTCGCCTGGTTCGAGTCCGCCCTGGGCCGCGAGCCCATCACCGAGCTCACCGTGGACGAGCGCCTCTCCGCAGAGCGCGCGCGGCGCCCGGGCTTCGTGTCGCTCAGCTTCTCCACCATCGCCGCGTACAACGCGAACGCCGCCATGCCGCACTACCGGGCCACGCAGGCCTCGCACGCGACGGTGTGCCTGCCGGGGCAGAAGCCGCAGGGGCTGCTGCTCATCGACTCCGGCGGCCAGTACACGTCCGGCACCACGGACATCACCCGGGTGGTCCCCGTGGGCGAGCCCACGCCCGAGCAGCGGCGCGACTTCACCCTGGTGCTGCGCGGGAACATCAACCTGTCCCGCGCCCGCTTCCCCCGGGGGACCCGCTCCCCGAACCTGGACGCGCTGGCGCGGGCGCCGCTCTGGGCGGAAGGGCTGGACTACGGCCACGGCACCGGCCACGGCGTGGGCTTCTTCCTCAACGTCCACGAGGGGCCGCACGGCTTCTCCCCGACCCTGCCCAACGACATCACCACGGCGATGGAGCCGGGGATGATCACCTCCAACGAGCCCGGCCTCTACCGTCCGGGCCGCTGGGGCATCCGCATCGAGAACCTCATCGCCGCCGTGCCCGACCGCAAGACGGAGTTCGGCGACTTCCTGCGCTTCGAGACGCTGAGCCTGTGCCCCATCGACACGCGGCTGGTGGACCCATCCCTGCTGTCCCGCGAGGAGGTGGACTGGCTCAATGCCTATCACGCCACCGTGCGCGAACGGCTCCAGCCCCATGTCCAGGGCGCGGCGCGCGACTGGCTGCTCCAGCGCACCCAGCCGCTCTGAAGCGCGCTGCTCCGGACCCGCCGCGGAGGCCGGTCCGGGTGGACAGTGTCCGCTGGAGGGGAATGGCCAGGGGCCCCGGACCTGGGCTGGACTGGAGCCCATGCCCAAGTCCCCGCCGTCGCGCCGCTGGATGCTGACCGCCTTCCTCGTCTGGCTTCCAGGCCTCGTGCACGTCTTCCCGCTGCTGGGCGTCTACATGCTGATGTTCAACAAGGCCTACGGGCTGGCCTTGTTCGTGGGCTTCGCCCTCACCGGGCTCGCCCTGGGCCTCATCCAGGCGCTCACGCGGGGCCTCCGGGCGCTGTGGGTCACCCCGGCGTCCTTCGTCGCGGGGTGGTCGCTGTTGCCGCTGCTCATGACCCTGGACGCCCCCTTCGGCGTCGCGTGGACGCTGACCCTGTTCACCTCCGCCGGCTTCGTGGCCCTGGGCCAGTGGATGCTCCGCTCCGATGCCCCGGCCTGAATCGCCCTGGAGGGCATGACGCGGCCGGACAGGAGCGGGGCGCCGCCTGGAGTTTCCATAGCGTCCGCTATGCCTTCTTGCGTCATGCGGGGCCCGCGCGATCCCTGTAACCCGCCGAGCGACACTGACGTATCGCCTGCATCGCCCAGGGATTCACGCGATTGCGGAGAGTCAGGCAACATTCGCCGCGAAATGTAGAGAATCCCGGGGACTTTCTCGATTCTCGAAAAGGTAGGAGTCCTGCCCATGACCACCCCCATTGATGGTTCCGCCGCCGCCGCTGCCCGCGCCGCCGCCGAAGCCGCCGCGCGCGCAGCCGCCGAGGCCGCCGCCCGTGCCGCCGCCGCCGCCGCCGCGAAGGCCGCCGCTGAAGCCGCCGCGAAGGCCGCCGCGGAGCAGGCCGCGAAGCAGCAGGCGCAGCAGCAGACGAAGCAGCCCACGGTGAAGCTCTTCAATGACGGGTTCTCCGCGGGCGGCGCGCAGAACAACCGCAACGGGGTGAACCGGCTGACGGGAGAGACCACAAACCCGTTCGCCACGCCGCTCGGCATCAGCGGAGGCCACGCGCGTCCCCTCAATGGCCCGGTGACGGGGAACGCCAACGGCGCGGTCCCGGTGCGGGCCGACGTCAACGGCGCCGCTCCGGCGGCGGATCCGAAGCCGCCGCACGCGGAGGCGCTGCCGGACAAGCCGGAGGACCTGCCCAAGCTCTTCCCGGAGCTGAAGGACAAGAACAAGGAGGACCTGAAGAAGGCCTACGACTCGCTCAACAAGCTGGGCACCGGCACCTTCTCCGAGAAGGCCACCGCCCTGGGCGAGCTGGCCTCGCAGTTCCCGGAGACCGTCCCCAACGCGCTGGAGCGCCTGGGCCTCAAGGACGACAAGCTGGCGAAGCTGGCCACCAACCCGGACGCGCTCACCTCGCTGGGCAAGCTGACGGACCCCAAGGCGAGCAAGCTGGACAAGGCGCAGGCCGCGCTCACCCTGGCCAAGGCCACCGGCGACACGTTCGCGCCGGAGGACCTGAAGGGCGTGCTGGACACCGCGCTCAAGGGGCTGCCCGCGGCGGAGAAGCTGGTGGGCGCCATCGGCAAGTGGACGGACCCCGACGCCTCCGCCACGGACAAGGCCACCGCCACGCTGGAGCTGGGCAAGGCGCTCAAGGACTTCGCCGGGGACAAGTTCCCCGCGCTCGCCAATGACCTGCGCAAGCTGGACGGGTCGCTGCGCGCCGCGGGCGCCGCCATCACCCTGGCGGACCCCAACGCGTCCACGCAGGACAAGGCCCTGGCCGCCGCGCAGCTTTTGGCGGAGGTCCCCGACCTCAAGAAGGACCTCAAGGCCTTCGCGGACGTCCTCAAGAACGCGGGCGTGAAGAACGCGACGGACGTGGCCCAGCAGGGCGCGCGGATGGCCGACGTGAAGGTGAAGGGCCTGGACCCGCAGCTCGCGTCCAAGCTCACGCCGGATCAGCTCAAGAAGCTGGAGGCCGCCGCCACCAGGCTGGGCGGTCCGGAGTCGATGGAGGCCGCGCTCAAGGGCATCACCGACCCCAAGGCCCTGGACAACCTGGTGGGCCAGCTCAACAAGGCGGACGCCGCGGCCGGCAAGCGGCTGGTGAGCGCCCTGGGCGGCATGGAGCACAAGGTCCTCAACGAGGTCCTGTCGGATCCGAAGACCACGGAGCAGTTCGCGAAGCTCGCGGGCCGGCTGGACGACGACGCGGCGAAGATCGTCTCCAAGCTGGTGTCGGACATGGACTCCGGCGCCGTGAAGTCGCTGCTCAAGCTCACCGACAAGTTCGGCGCGGACGCGCTCAACACCACCGTGAAGACCCTGGGCCCGCTGCTGGACAAGGCGGGCAGCAAGCTGGTGGGCCAGGGCCTCAAGGTGATGGACAAGGTGCTGGGCAAGATCGGCGTGGAGATCACCGCCGACGTGGCCGGCAAGGTCTTCAAGAACCTGGCGAAGGTCGTCCCGGTGGCGGGCGCGCTGCCCAACGCCATCGACGCGGCGAAGTTCGAGAAGGAGTCCCTGGAGCTGCACGGCAAGAACAACGACCTGGGCTACTTCGCGCACACCGCCGCGGCGCTGAACGTCGCGGACGCGGGCATCGGCATCGCGCTGGACCTCACCGGCGTGGGCGTGGCCGCGGACGTGGGCGCCAGCGTGCTGCTGGGCGCCGCCGAGCTGGCGATGGACATCGGCTTCACCCAGGAGAAGGCGAAGTACGAGGCCGACCCCGAGGGCTACGAGGCCCCGGACTGGATGAAGGCCGTGAACCTGGCGGGCGCCGCGGCGCAGGGCCCCGCGGGCCTGGCGCACATGGCCGCGTACTACGGGCCGGAGGGCACCGCGCAGCTCATCCAGTGGGGCGTGGAGAAGGCCGCCAAGGGCGCGGTGAAGGCCGCCGAGTTCGTGGGCGTGTCCCAGGCGGAGCTGGCCGGCGAGGGCCTCAAGGGGGCCGCGAAGGTCATCCACAAGCTGGCGGACGTGGTGCGCAACCCGTCCAAGTACGGCGAGGCCGCGGTGAAGGCGGCGACGGAGGCCTTCAACACCGCCATCGAGAAGGGCGGCGAGCTGGCGAAGGAGGCCAAGGAGGTCCTCGACAACGTCATCGACGGCGCGAAGAAGCTGGGTGAGAAGGGCCTGGAGACGCTCAAGTACATCGCCCAGAACCCGGGCGAGGCCGCGAAGAAGGCGCTCGACGGCATCAAGAGCGTCGTGGACTCCGGCCTGGACCTGGCCACGGACGCCGGCAAGGCGCTCTACAAGCAGGCCGTCTCCACGCTGAACGACCTGAAGGCCGGCTACGACAAGCTCACCGGCGCCGCGAAGGAGAAGGCCAAGGAGCTCATCGACGGCGCGACCACGCTCGTGTCCAACACGGTGAACAAGGCGAAGGAGCTGGGCGAGAAGGGCCTGGAGCTGCTGGCCTGGACCGCCCAGAACCCCGGCGAGGCCGCGGCCAAGGCCAAGGAGGCCATTGGCGACGCGCTGGCCAAGGGCGGCGAGCTGGCGAAGAAGGCCTGGGAGTCCGTGAAGGACCTGGGCGCGAAGGGCGCCGAGCTGGCGGAGGGCCTGGTGAAGGGCCTGGCCAACGCGGGCGAGAAGGCCGTGGAGACGCTCAAGTACATCGCCAACAACCCGGGCGAGGCGCTCACCCAGGCCGGCGAGTGGGTGGGCAGCACGCTGTCGGACATGGCGCGCAAGGGCGGCGAGCTGGCCTCCAAGGCGGCGGGGGCCATCAAGGACTTCGTCGACAACCGCGTGTCGTGGGCCAAGGACTTCGCCAAGGACCTGCTCAAGGACGGCGTGGAGTCCTTCATGAACGTCGCCAAGGCCTGGAAGGACAACCTCTCCGAGGGCGGCAAGGAGCTGCTCATCGCCGTGGCCGACCTGGGCGACGCGGGCGTGGACGCGCTCAAGGACCTGGCCGGCGCGGGCGGTCAGTTGGCGGAAGCCGCCGTCAACCACCTGGGCGACCTGGCGAAGAAGGGCGTGGACGCGGCCAAGGACGCGCTCGGGACCCTGGTGGACCTGGGCGGCGAGGTGGGCGAGCTCGCCGGGGACGTGGCCGGCAAGGTGAAGGACTTCTTCGACGACCTCATCCCGGACGACATCCCGGGCATCCCGGGCATCTAGCCCGCCGCGTCACAGGCCTGTCGCCACCACGCACGGGGTCTGCTCCTTCACGGGGACAGACCCCGTTCGCTTGACCCATTCGTGACGCGGCCCCCAGGTAAGACAAGTTTGAGCGGAAAATTACGCGCTGACTAAACTAGGAGATCTTTATTTACTGATCTCGCGCAACTCGCGGGGAGGGGTCTGGATAATCGGGGCAGGAATCACAGCCGCCACCGAGGAATCCCCGAATGAGCCTCTCCGCGACCACGTCCCAGCGCACGAACTCCGTCTTCTCGAATCGTTCCCAGGCGCTGTCGACGAGCGCGGTTCGCACCAGCGCGAACCCCAACGCCATCCTGTCCCAGTACCAGCCCACGGGCGCCTCCGCGCGCACGGCGCGGCAGGACGGGCTGCAGCCGGGGGTGGCCGCGTCCACGAAGATGGCGCAGACGGACCTGGCTCGTCTGCAGCAGTACAAGGGCAACATCGAGGCGGCGGCGGCGAAGCACGGCCTGCCCCCCGCGCTGCTGGCCGCCATCGCCAGCCGTGAGTCGCGCGCGGGCGCGGCGTTGGACCGGACGGGCCACGGCGACGGCGGCAACGGCTTTGGCGTGATGCAGGTGGATCACCGCTACCACACGACCCGGGGTGGCCCCACCAGCGCGGAGCACATCGACCAGGCGGCGGGCATCCTCAAGGGCTACGTCAACGACATGAAGAAGGCGCACCCGGACTGGTCCGAGGCGCAGCAGCTTCGTGGCGCGGTGGCCGCGTACAACTCCGGCCCGGGCAACGTCCGCACCATCCAGAACATGGACGTGGGCACCACGGGCAATGACTACTCCAACGACGTGTGGGCGCGCGCGCAGGCGCTGGCGCCGCACTTCGGCGGTGCCGCGACGCCCGGCACCACCACCACGAACACCCCCACGCGCCCGTCGCAGACCGCCGACACCTTCGAGCCCGCGAGCACCCCGCAGCGGCCGGGGGCGAAGACGTGGACCCCCGCGCCCTCGATGGACCAGGTGATGGTGCGTGGCAACAACCTGCGAGAGGGCATGCAGGGCCCGGCCGTGAAGCAGCTCCAGGAGATGCTGGGCGTCCCGGCGGACGGCAAGTTCGGCCCCGTGACGAAGAAGGCCGTGGAGGACTTCCAGCGGGCGAACGGCGTGCGCGCGGGCAACAACGCGGGCCAGGTCGGCCCCGACACGCTCAAGGCGCTGCAGGGCAACCGCCCCGGCACCACGAACAACACCCAGGGCACGAACAACACCCAGGGGACGAACAACACCCAGGGCACGAACAACAACGGCGCGGTGCTGGGCAACGGCGTCCGCATCGACACCAACAACGCCACGCTGAAGAAGCTGGCCACGTCGCGCCTGAACAACGGCCAGACGGGCTACTGCGTGCGCACCACGCTGGACAACATGACCCGGCTGGGCATCCCGAACACGCCGGCGGCGACGGGCAACGACCCGAACAACCCCCGCGGCGGCATGGCGCAGATGCTGCGCAACGGCTGGGAGTCAATCCCGTTCCCGGGCGCGCAGCAGAAGGCCATCAAGAGCCCGTACGGCAACGCCACCGCGAACGTCGTGACCGCGGACCAGTACCGCAAGCTCGTCGCGGACGGGAAGGTGCCGGACGGCGCCATCATCTTCCAGACGCGCCACGGCTGGGACTACAGCGGCGGCTCCAAGGGCAACGACATGGGCATCGTGCGCAACGGCGGCAAGACGACCCACAACTACCAGGACATGAACTCCATCATCTATTCGGACTGCAAGGAGGTCGTCATCCTGGTCCCGAAGGGCGCCATCCAGCGCGACTGATGTCCTGACGGGACGGGGAGGGGGCCGGGCTTCAGGCCCCTTCCTTCGTCAGCAGCTCCGCGCCCAGCTTCTTCGCGGCGTCCAGGAGCTCGTCCCCCAGCTTCGTGCCGCGCACGGCGCGCGACAGTGACAGCGCGCCGTACATGAGCGCGATGGCGGCCATCGCCTTCTCCCGGCGCCGCGCTCCGGGCGGCAGCAGCTCCGCGTACGAGCGGACGAACTCCTGGAGCTCCGCCTCCAGCGCGCCCCGGTAGGGCTCCCCCGCGCGCGACACCTCCGCGGTGATGCTGGGCAGCGGGCAGGTGGGGGTGACGGCGTCGCGGTGCTTGCGCGACAGGTAGCGCTCCAGCACCTTCAGCGCGGGCGCGTCCGGCGCGTCCTCCTTCGCCTTGCGCAGGAGCGCGTTCCACACCGTGCGGGCGGTGCCCCGGAGGGTCTCCGTGAACAGGTGCTCCTTCGAGTCGAAGTGACCGTAGAAGCCGCCCACGGTGAGCCCGGCCCCCTTCATCACGTCCATGATGGAGCTGGCCTGGATGCCCCGCTCCAGGAGCAGCGTGGCGGCGGACGCGAGGATGGCGTCATGCGACTTCTGCTTCTGCTCCGTCTTCTGGGTCATGATGGATGACGGCAGTAATCTTGCCGTCATCCTCCGTCAAGGCGGCGCCCGCTCGCGCGCCTGCTACTTCTTCTTGCGCGAGCCGTCCTCGTGGAAGGCCTCGTCCTCCACGAGCCCGCCGTCCGGGTTCCAGCGCTTGCGCGCGGTGACGCGGCCGCCCGTCCACTGCGAGTCCTCGATGAGGGTGCCGTTCTCCGCCCACACCTGGCGCCGGCCCTCCGCCTTGCCCTTCACGTAGTGCTCGCGGCGCTCCGTGCCGCCGTCCGGGAGGAAGGTCTCCGACACGCCGTCGGGGTCGAAGCCGTTGTGGAAGTCCCCCTTGATGAGGTTCCGCCGCTCGCGCAGCGAGCCGTCGTCCTCGAAGAAGGACTCCACCGCGCGGTCTCCGCTCACGACGAGCTCATGCTTGCGCTCGCCGTTCTGGAAGTAGTCCACGCGCTTCACCTGCTGGCGGTTCTTCCAGGTGACGACCTCCTTCTTGCCGCCGTCCTTGAAGAACTCCGTCTCGTCGCCCTCGCGCTCGCCCTGGACCCAGGTGGTGGAGTGGAGCGCCTTCCCGTCGGCGTACCGCGTGCTCACGCCGTCGAGCACGCCCGCGGCGTACGCGTTGGTCGCGGTGCGCTGCCCGTCCTTGTCGAAGAGCTCCGTCACCCCTTCGCGCCGCCCGTTCTTCAGCGGGATGACGGCGCGCTTCTGCCCGTTGGGGTGGAAGAACACGAGCGGGGAGGGCCCCTTCCAGACGCAGTCCTTCAGGCCCGCCTCCCAGGAGGACTGGAGGCCACAGCCCGCCTTGGTGAGCCGCCCGGTCTCGTCGTAGTCCTCGAAGGTGCTCTTCGCGTCCTCCGGCTGCCGGTCCACGCGCCGGGACACCTTGCCGTTGGGGTGGTAGCGCAGCGACTCGCCCTGCTCGTGGTCGTCCACGTAGTGGGAGGTCTCCACCAGCCGGCCGTCCTCGTAGCGCTTGAAGCCGCCGTGGCGCTTGTCGGCCTTGTACTCCTGCTCCACGGCGCGCCCGTCGGACCAGCGGCGCACCTCCCAGCCGTCCTTCTTGCCGTTCTTGAACGAGACGGTGTGCGTCTCCTTCTTCGTGTCCTCGTCCACGCACCGCACGGTGCCGGTGAGGTTCGCGGTGGAGTGGCCGTTGTCCAGGTTGATGGGCTTGCCCTGGAACGAGCAGCGCTCGATGGCCCACGCGGGCGCGGAGAGGAGGGGCACGGACAGCAGGACAAGACGCATCACGGACGGCGCGCGCATGGGTGGCTCACGAGAAGGAGGCTGGGTGCACCGTAGCCGCGAGCCCCCGGGTCCTGGAACGCCTTCCGGGCCCACACCCGCCATGGACATGGCGAGGGGGCCCGGAGGGAAGACCGCGAAGGGGGGGCTGCTTCAGCGCGAGGCGACGGGCTGCGTCTCCGGCTTCGGCTCCAGGGTGGCCCTGGCGGCGTCGATGGCGGCCTGGATGTCCAGCTTGCCGCCGGTGATGACCTTGCCCTTGAGGTCCGGGTCCTGCTCCACCGTCTTGAGGATGAGGTCGCGCACCTGCACGGCCGTCAGGTCCGGGTTCTCCGCGAACATGCGCGCGGCGGTGGCGGCCACGGTGGGGGTGGCCATGGAGGTGCCGCTCATCTCCTCCCAGTCGTTGCCGGGCACGGTGCTGAGCACGTCCTCGCCCACCGCGGCCAGGTCCACCACCTTGTCGCCGTGCGACGAGAAGCGGGCCAGCTTGTCGTTGTCGCGGTCCATGGACGCCACGGTGAGGACGTTGGGCAGGTCCACGTTGGCGGGCATGTCCGGCACGTTGTTCATGTTGCTGCCGTTGCCGTTGGCCGTGGCCGCGAGCAGCAGGATGTCCGCGTCCGCCAGCTTCTGGATGGCGGCCTCCCAGCGCTTCTGGGACGCGGCGTCGCGGTAGGAGTCACCGAAGCTCGCGTTGGCGGCGCGGATGTTCACGCCGTGCTCGGTCTTCATCTTCACCAGGTAGTCCACCGAGCGCTCGAAGTTGGTGAGCAGGTCCGCGCCGTCGTACAGGCCGCCCACGCTCAGAATCTTCGCCTTGCCCGCGGCGATGCCGGTGTTGCCCTCGCCGTTGTCCTCGGCGGCGATGATGCCCGCCACGTGCGTGCCGTGGTCCGTGCCGTCGCCCTTGAACGGGTCGCCCTTGCCGGTGCCCACGTTGAAGCCGTGGATGTCATCCGCGATGCCGTTGCCGTCGTTGTCGATGCCGTCCCCCGCCACTTCACCGGGGTTCGTCCACATCGCGTCGTCCAGGTCCGTGTGCTTGTAGTCCACGCCACCGTCGATGACCGCGATGACCGGCTCGCCCGTGAGCTTCGGCCTGGGCTGGGACGGGTCCACCGCCTTCGCGTCGGCGACCTTGTTCGCGCCCGGCTTCACCGCGACGTTGGCGCCGCCAAAGGCGAAGGCGGACGCCGGCACGCTGGCGCCCGGGGGCGTGGGGCGGCCCGTCGGGCGGTCCACGAAGTTGGAGGGGCGCGCACCCTGGGAGTCGAAGCCGTCACGCACCGTCAGCGGCTTCGCCTTGGGCGCCTGGGCGCGCGAGGTGGCCGCGTTGGCGGTCGGGGCGATGGAGGCGGGCGACTTGCGGTTGATTTCCATGGGGTTCCTCCGGGGGGATGAGGAGCGGCCTACTGACTCCTACATTGTCGCATCGCGGCGATTCAAGTTTCGTCCGCAATGGTTTTTCAGGAGGACCCCGGGTGCACCGGACGCACAGCCTGCGTGCGCCCGGTGCGGGTGGGGCGGTGCTACCAGACCTTCACGCGCTGCTCCGGGGCCAGGTAGAGGCCCTGGCCGGGCTTCACGTCGAACGCCGGGTACCACGCGTCCAGGTTGCGCACGGTGGCCGCGCGGAACATGCCGGGCGAGTGGCCGTCCGTCACGAGCAGCCGGCGCAGCAGCGGCTCGCGGAACTTGTTGCGCCACACCTGCGCGAAGCCCATGAAGAAGCGCTGCTCGCCCGTGAAGCCGTCCAGCGTGGGCGCGGGCTTGCCCTCCAGGGACATCACGTAGGCGTCATGCGCGATGGAGACGCCGGCCACGTCGGCGATGTTCTCGCCCAGCGTCAGCTCGCCGTTCACGTTCATGTCCGGCAGGGGCTTGTACGCGTTGTACTGCGCGGCCAGCGCCTTGCCCGCGGCCTTGAACTGCTCCAGGTCCTTGGGCGTCCACCAGTTGTCCAGCTTGCCCTTCGCGTCGAACTGCGCGCCCACGTCGTCGAAGCTGTGGACGATTTCGTGCCCGATGACGGAGCCGATGCCGCCGTAGTTCACGGCGGGGTCCGCGTTCGGGTCGAAGAACGGGGGCTGGAGGATGGCGGCCGGGAAGATGATGGAGTTCTGCTGCGGCGAGTTGAGCGCGTTGACCTCCTGGGGCGTCATGAACCACTCCATGCGGTTCACGGGCTTGCCCAGCTTGGCCAGGTTGCGCTGGTGCTCGAAGCGCTCCGCGCGCTCCGCGTTGCCGAAGGCGTCTCCCTTGATGATCTCCAGGCCGGAGTAGTCACGCCAGGTGTCCGGGTGGCCAATGCCCACCTGCACCGTGCCCAGCTTCTCCTTGGCGCGGGCCTTGGTCTCCGGCGACATCCACGCGAGCGCGTCGATGTGGCGGCCCAGCGCGGCCAGGATGTTGCGCACCATCTGGTCCGCCTCGGCCTTGGCGGCCGGCGGGAAGTGCTTCTCCACGTAGCGCTTGCCCACCGCTTCGCCCATGGCGGAGTTGGTGAAGTTCACGCCGCGCTTCCAGCGGTCGCTCAACTGCTGCGCGCCGGAGAGCGTCTTCCCGCTGAAGTCGAAGCCCGCGTCCACGAACGCCTTCGACAGGTAGGGGGTGCCCTCCATGATGGCGTGGAAGGCCAGATAGTCCTTCCACGTCTGGAGCGGCTCGCTGCCCACCAGCTTCGCGATGCCGGTGATGGCGGACGGCTGCCAGACGATGAAGTCCTTCTGGGACCCGAGGCCGGCGCTCGCGAAGTACGCGGCCCAGTCCATGCCGGGCGCCTTCTTCGCGAAGTCCGTCTGCTTCCAGGGGTTGTTCACCTTCTCCACGTCCTGCGTGTCCTGCGCGGACCAGTGGGCCTGGGCGATCTTCATCTCCAGGCCGAAGATGGCGCGGGCCTTCGCGTCCGCGTCGGGGATGCCGGCGTTCTTCAACTGGGTGGCGATGTGCTGCTGGTACTTCTCACGCACCTCTTTGAAGCGCGGCGTGTCCTTCAGATAGAAGTCGCGGTCCGGCAGGCCCAGGCCGCCCTGGAGGATGTAGGCGGCGTAGCGGCTGGGGTCGTTCAGGTCCTCCGCCACCCACAGGCCCAGGAGGCGGCCCGTGGTGGCCTGACCGGTGTTGAGCGGATCCACGTCGCTGCGCAGCGTGGTGCCCAGCAGCGCGGCCAGGGCCTTGCGGTTGGCGACCGCGGCGATGCGCTCCAGCTCCGGCTTGAGCGGCGTGGCGCCCCGGGCCTCGATGGCGGCCTCGTCCATGAAGCTGGCGTAGAAGTCACCCAGCTTGCGCTCCTCGCTGCCGGCGGGGGCGTCCGACTTCGCGGCGGCCTCCAGGATGTCGCGCGTCTGCTTCGTGGCGTCCTCGGCCAGGCGCGTGAACATGCCGAAGGAGGAGCGGTCCGGGGGAATCTCCGAGCTGTCCGCCCACTTGCCGTTGACGTAGCGGTAGAAGTCGTCGCCGGGGGCGACGGCGGTGTCCATGCCCGGCGTGTCGACGCCGAAGCTCCCGAAGTGCGGCTTGGGAGCGGCGGGGGCGGCGGGAGCCGGGGCCGGGGTGGCGGTGGCCTGGGCCGGCGGGGACTTCTCCGCGGGCGCGGTGGAGGCGCACGCGGTGATGAGCGCGGAGGCGCAGACGCCGAGCGTCATGCGCGCGGCGCCAAACGGCGGTCTGGAACGGAACGACAT
Source organism: Corallococcus sp. AS-1-12 (assembly GCF_020036995.1). NCBI lineage: Bacteria > Pseudomonadati > Myxococcota > Myxococcia > Myxococcales > Myxococcaceae > Corallococcus > Corallococcus sp. AS-1-12. Next base: position 137,638 of record NZ_JAIQDD010000011.1, read on the forward strand.
GGAGGCTCCTGGATGTGGCCCGTACGGGGTGGCGCACTCTGGCGCACGCGGGCGCGTCCCCAACAGCGCAAACGGCGGTTTCATCCCATGAAAACCGCGGACGCTTGCGCGGGCCCGGAGCTCAAGGGCGGGAGAAGCGGACAGCAGCGGCCAGACGATGCATGCGATGCTCCAGGGCCTGGCTCCGGTAGGGGTTCGAGCCATTCGAGGGGCGTATGACTCCCACCGCGTTTCGTCCTGCGTACACGGTCCAGACCGCGCGCACCGTGCTCCGGTGCTGGTCGCCGGCTGACGCCGCGCTGGCGTTGCATGCCATCGAATCCAACCTCGAACACCTGCGTCCATGGATGGAGTGGGCCAAGCGCTATCCAATGAACGTCGCGCAGCAGGCCGGGCAGCTTCGCCGGATGCGCGGGCTGTTCGACCTGGGACAGGACTTCGCCTACGGCGTGTTCAGCCACGACGGCAGCGAAGTCCTCGGCGGAACGGGCCTGCATCCCCGGGTGGGCGAGGGCGCCCTGGAGATCGGCTACTGGATTTCAGCCCGCCACACGGGCCGGGGGCTGGCGACGGAGATCGCCGGGGCGCTCACCCGCGTCGCCTTCGAGGTGGAGGGCGTGCGCCGCGTGGAGATCCACTGCGACCCCCGCAACGTCCGCAGCGCGGCGGTCGCCCGGAGGCTGGGTTTCGTTCACGAAGGCACGTTGAGACAGCGGCTCGTCGCACCCGACGGTGCGCTGCGCGACACGATGATCTGGACCCTGCTCGCGGAGGAGTATCCGGCCAGCCACGCTGCCGCGATTTCCGTCGAGGCCTTCGACGTGCTGGGACAGAAGCTGCTTTGAGATAACAAACCCGAGGTGTCTCGATGACGTTGAAATTGCCCGTGGTCCTGTTGTTCCTGCTGTTGCCGCTCACAGGCCTGGCGCTGCCGACCACCGGCTTCCGGTTCGTCGACATCCCTGGGAGCGACGGCACCGTCCTCAAGGCCAACTACATCGCGCCCACGACGCCGGGGCCGCATCCGGCGGTGGTCTTCATCTCGAGCTGGGGCCTCAACGACCTGGAGTACCTGGCCCAGGCCAACGCGCTGGCGCAGAAGGGCTACGTGGCGCTTTCCTATACGCCGCGTGGCTTCTGGGCGTCCGGCGGTGGCATTGATACCGCCGGTCCGGCGGACATCGCGGACACGTCGCGCGTCATTGATTGGATGCTCGCCAACACGACCGCGAACCCCTCGCGCATCGGGCTCGCGGGGGTTTCGTATGGCGCGGGCATCTCGCTCATCGCCTCCGGCTTCGACTCGCGCGTGAAGGCGGTGGCGGCGCTCTCCGGCTGGTCGGACCTGGTGGCGTCGCTGTTCGGCGGTGAGACGCGGCGTCCGCAGGCGGTGGCGCTCCTGAACCTCGCGGCGACCCTGCTGGGCCGCCCCAGCCCGGAGCTGAGCACCACCATCGACGACTACTTCGCCAACCGGAACATCGAGTCCATCAAGGCCTGGGGCCGGGTGCGCTCGGCGGCGACGTACCTCCAGCGCATCAACGCCAACAAGCCCGCCATCCTGATGGCCAACGCGTACGGCGACAGCCTCTTCCCGCCCAACCAGCTCGTGTCGTTCTACGGCCAGCTCGCGGGCCCCAAGCGGCTGGAGTTCGCGCCGGGGGACCACGCCGTCGTGGAGGCCACGGGGCTGCTGGGCCTGCCCAACGGCGTCTGGACCAGCGTGACGCGCTGGATGGACCAGTACGTCGCGGGCGTGGACACGGGCATCTCCCGCGAGGCGCCCGTGGTGCTGCGCACCTACGACGGCGACACGGAGGGCTATGCGTCGTGGGCCCAGGTGGCCACGGGCACGCAGCGCTACGGGCTGGGCGCCATCCGCCTCCTGGATGGCACCGGCACCCTGGGCGGCGCGCCTTCGACGAGCGGCTCGCGCACCGTCTGGTCCGGCTTCGACACGAACGCGGACGCGGGCGTGGCGCTGCTGACCAACGGGCTCCAGGCGCTGACGGGCATTCCGCCCGTGGTCTGGCTGCCGGGCGTCAACCGCCTCAACGCGGGCGTCTGGACGTCGTCCACCACGCTGAGCGGCATCTCCATCCGGGGCTCGGCCACGCTGCGCCTGCGCGTCACGCCCTCCACCGCGTCGGGCACCGTGGTCGCGTACCTGTACGACCTGCTGGGCGACTACGGCGGGCTCATCACGCACGTGCCCCTCTCCTGGAAGAACGCGACGCCGGGCGTGCCGCTGGACCTGGACCTGGCGTTCCCCGCCACGGCGTATGACGTCCCCGTGCTGCACCGGCTGGCGCTCGTCGTGGACACGGAGGACCCGCTCTACCTGGACGCCAACACCACCGGCGCGACGCTGTCGCTCGGCGGGCCGTCCTGGCTGGACCTGCCGACGCGCTGAAGCGCCGCGTGACGGAGGGGCGCTCGCAAGGCGCCCTCCGTCGTTCCAGGGGGCGTGCCCGGTGTGTTAACGCTCCCGGCGTCCATGGGAACCGCCGCCTCGGAACGCACCCGCGCCGCCCTGCTCGTCCTCGCTGGCGGCGTGCTGGCCCTGCTGCTGTCGCACCACCCCGCCATCCTGTCCGGGCTGCGCCTGGTGCAGGGGGACGAGGGCGACGTGCGCTTCAACCACTACGTCCTGGAGCACGGCTGGCGCTTCGTCACGGGCGACCCGGCGCACGCGCGCTTCTGGGATCCGCCGATGTTCCACCCCGAGCCCAACGTCGCCGCGTACTCCGACGTGCTCCTGGGCGTGGCCCCGTTCTACTGGGTGTGGCGCGCGCTGGGCCTGGGCGCGGACCTGTCGTGGCAGGCGTGGTCGCTCACCATGGCGGCGCTCAACTACGCCGCCGCGGTGTGGCTGCTGCGGCGCGGGTTCGGCCTGCGCGTCCTCCCCGCGGTGGTGGGCGCGGTGCTCTTCACGGCCGGCGCGCCGCGCATCAACCAGCTCAACCACCCGCAGTTGGAGGGACAGTTCTTCGCGCTCCTCGCCGTGGGCGCGGTCATCGCGCTGACGCGGCCGGAGACGGACCGGCGGCGCGGCATGGCCTGGGCCGCGCTGCTGGTGGGCGCGTTCGTGGCGCAGCTCTACGCGGGCTTCTACTGGGGCTGGTTCCTCTTCTTCTTCCTGCTCCTGGCGTTCATCGCCGGGCTCGCCTTCCGGGACACGCGCGGTCCGCTGCTGACGGCGCTCGGCCGCCACCTGCCGGCGCTCGCGGGCTTCGGCGTCGTGGGGCTGGCGCTGCTCGCGCCGCTCGTCCTGCACTCGCGCCAGGCCATTGGCACGGTGGGGCTGCGCACCTTCGCGGAGGTGTCCCCCATGGTGCCGCGCTTCTGGAGCTGGTTCTTCGTGGGCCAGGACAGTTGGCTGTACGGGTGGACCCACGGCTTCTCCAAGTTCCAGCGCATGCCCGTGGCGTGGGAGCACCGCCTGGGCTTCGGCTTCGTCACCCCGGTGCTCGCGGGCATCGGACTGTGGCAGGCGCGCTCACGGCCCGCGGTGCGGCTGCTGCTCGTGGTGGCGGTGGCCACGGTGCTGCTCGCGTCGCGCTACACCGGCGGCTTCACGCCCTGGTGGCTCGTCTTCCACGGCGTGCCCGGCGCGGCGGCCATCCGGGCCCTGGCCCGCATCGGCATGTGGCTGCTGGTGCCCGCGGCCGTGGGGCTGGCCCTGTACCTCCAGCGGCAGTGGGAGTCCGGGCGCGCGGCGCTGGCGGTGGGCCTGGGCGCGCTGTGCCTCCTGGAGCAGGGGCTTGCCAGCCCCGCGTATGACCGGCACGAAGCCCGCGCGGACGTGGAGGCGGTGGCCGCGCGCATCGCCCCCGGCTGCGAGTCCTTCTTCTACGCGCCCACGTCCGGCGAGGCCCAGGAGTGGAAGTACCAGTTGGATGCCGTGTGGGCGTCCGGCGAGCACGGCGTGCCCACGGTGAACGGCTACTCGGGCAACTACCCGCAGGGCTGGAAGCTCCAGGACAACCGCCGCTTCAACGCGGAGGCCGCGGCGCGCATCGACCGGGACCTGGAGGCCTGGATGCGCTCGCGGAACCTTGCGCCCGGGAGCGTCTGCCGCATCGAGGTGCCCGCGCGGCGGTAGGGCCCACCGCGCGGAAGTCGCCTCCAGGGCTACTTGGCGATGGTGGCGTAGTCGCCCTTGAGCGCGACGCCGGTGACGAAGCTGCCGGCGTGGCACTCGATCTCGGTGGCGCTCTTGAACTCCACCTTCTTGTAATAGCTGACGATGTTGACCACCGCGTTGGCGCCGTTCTTCTTCGCGCCATCCTGCAGGGCGATGAGGGCGGAGAGGGCGGCCCACTTGCAGGCGTAGTCGTCCGACTTGCCCACGCCGTTGGTCTTCTTGTTCGTGGTGTCGGTGCCCAGCGTCTTGAGCACCTTGGGCGTCTTCGCGCCGTCCATGAAGAACTTCACGGAGCCGTCCAGCTTGTCCTTGGCCTCGGGCAGGGCCATCACGTCCGCCAGCTTCACCTTCGTCACGGTGTCGCGCGCCAGGGCGGGGCTCGCGGCGGTCAGGGCCAGCAACAGGAGGGCTTTCTTCATGGCGGGGTCTCCAAACATCAAGGCCAGCGGCGGAAGATCAACGACGTGTTGATGCCGCCGAAGGCGAAGTTGTTGCTCATCACCAGGTCCGTCTGCAAAGCACGTCCCTCGCCCATGACATAGTCCAGGGGCGCGCACTTCGGATCCACGGAGTCCGCCGTCAGGTGCAGCGTGGGCGCGAACCAGCCCGAGCGCATCATCTGGACGGTCATCCACGCCTCCAGCGCGCCGCAGGCCCCCAGCGTGTGGCCCATGTAGCTCTTGAGGCTGGAGATGGCGACCTTCTCCCCGAAGACGGACCGCGTCGCCGCGCTCTCCGCCACGTCGCCCGTGTCCGTCGCCGTGCCGTGCGCGTTGACGTAGGGGATGGCGGACGCCGGCACGCCCGCGTCCTCCAGCGCCAGCCGCATGGCCTCCGCCATGGTGTCCGCGTTGGGCTGCGTCACGTGGCGGCCGTCGCTGTTGGTGCCGTACCCCACCAGCTCCGCGTGGATGGTGGCGCCGCGCGCCTTCGCGTGCTCCAGCTCCTCCAGCACCAGCGTGCACGCGCCCTCGCCCAGCACCAGCCCGTCGCGCTGGGCGTGGAAGGGGCGGGGGGACTGGTGCGGCGCTTCGTTGTGCTTCGTGCTGGTGGCGAAGAGGGTGTCGAACACCGCCGCGCCCGTGGCGTCCAGCTCCTCCGCGCCGCCCGCGAGCATCGCCACCTGACGGCCCAGCTTGATCGCCTCGTACGCGTAGCCGATGCCCTGGCTGCCGGAGGTGCACGCGCTGGACGTGGTGATGATGCGCCCGGTGACGCCGAAGAAGACGCCGATGTTCACCGCCGCCGTATGGGACATCATCCGCAGGTACGTCGTCGCGGTGATGCCCTCCGTCGTCTTGTGGGTGATCATCTTCCCGAAGTCGCCCATGTTCTCCGGCGTCCCCGCGGAGGAGCCATAGGCGATGCCCATCTTCCCGCTCTTCACCAGCGGGCTGCCCAGCAGGCCCGCGTCCTGGAGCGCCAGCTCGCTGGCCCGCGTGGCCATCAGCGCCACGCGGCCCATGGTGCGCGTCGTCTTGCGCGAGTACGTGGACGGGGGCAATTCGAAGGGCAGGGCGGGCGCGCCCAGCCGCGTGTTCAGGCCTTCGTACTGCTTCCAGGGCTCCATCACCTGGACGGCGTTCTGGCGCGCGCGCAGCGCCGCCTCGACCGTCTTCCAGTCATGGCCCAGGGGGCTCAGCGCACCGACTCCGGTGACGACAACGCGCTTCATCCGATCATCCCCCCGTTCACCGAAATCACCTGCCGCGTGATGTAGCCCGCTTCTTCCGACATGAGGAAGGCCACCGCGGCGGCGACCTCCTCGGGTCTGCCCATCCGGCGGGCGGGAATGATCTTCAGCGCCTCCTCCAGCACCTCCGGAGGCACCATCTCCGTGTCGATGAGGCCCGGCGCCACGCAGTTGACGGTGATGTCGCGCTTGGCCAGCTCCACCGCCAGCGCCTTCGTCGCGCCGATGATGCCCGCCTTGGCGGCGCTGTAGTTCACCTGGCCCCGGTTGCCCATGAGGCCGGACACGGAGGACAGCGTGACGATGCGGCCCGGCTTCCTGCGGCGCACCAGGGGCATCGTGAGCGGGTTGAGCACGTTGTAGAAGGCGTCCAGGTTGGTGTGGATGACGCCGTCCCACTCCTCCGCCGTCATCGCGGGGAAGGCGTTGTCGCGGGCGATGCCCGCGTTGCACACCACGCCGTAGTAGCAGCCGTGGGCCTCCACGTCCGCGAGCAGCGCGGCCTGCGTGCCCGCGCGGTCCGCCACGTCGAACTGGAGCACGCGCGACTCGCGGCCGGCCTCACGGACCTGGGCGGCCACCGCGTCCGCCTCCTCGCGCTTGTTGCGGCAGTGCACCACGACGTCGTAGCCGTCGCGGGCCAGGCACAGCGCGATGGCGCGGCCGATGCCCCGGCTGGAGCCCGTCACCAGCACCGTCTTGTCACCCATCTGTGTTGCCCCTTCCCAGGTCCTGCCCCGGTTGCGGCTCGTAGACCGTCAGCGCCGCCGTGGCCACCTGCTCCGTCCCGATGCGCAAGGTGCAGTCGAACTGGCCCAGCCCGTTGTCCGCGGAGAACTGGCGGTGGACCTCGACGCGCAGGGTCTCGCCAAGCTTGAAGACGGGGCGGCTGCACTCGTAGCGGCGCGTGCCCAACAGGAAGCCCACCCGGGGCGTGCCGCCGCGCTTGCGCGCATGCCACCCGGCCCACGCGGCCACGGCCTGCGCCATGTACTCGATGCCCACCCAGCCGCCCACGGCGCCGTCCGCGCAGAAGAGGCTGTCCTCGCGCACGGTGACCTCCGCGAGCAGCGAGTCCGCGTCGCCCTCCAGGACGCGGTCGAGCAGCCGCATGCGCCCCTGATGGGGCACCAGCTCCTCGACGGGTTGATCAATCACGATGCGCATCATGCGCGCTCCAGCACGAGGGCGGCGTTGCTGCCCCCGAAGGCGAACGAGTTGCTCAGCACGCTCTTCACCGGGCGCCCCAGCGCCTCGCCCGGCTTCACCAGCGACAGCGCCGGCAGCGCCGCGTCCACGGCCCCGTCCCAGAAGTGCCCGGGCAGGTGGCCCTCCGGGTTGTCCACCAGCGTGAGGTACGCGAAGGCCGCCTCCAGCGCGCCCGCGGCCCCCAGCGTGTGGCCGGTGAGCGGCTTGGTGGAGCTGGCCTTCACGCCGGGCCCCAGCAGCGCGTGCACGGCGCGGGACTCCATGGCGTCGTTCTGCGGCGTGGCGGTGCCGTGCAGGTTCACGTAGTCCACCTGCTCCGGCGACAGGCCCGCGCGCTCCAGGGCCTCCTGGATGGCGGCCATGGCGCCCTTGCCGCCGGGCTCCGGCGCGGAGATGTGGTGCGCGTCGGAGGACTCGCCCCAGCCGGACAGGCGCACCGGCCCCGGCTCGCGCGTCATCAGGAACAGCGCCGCCGCCTCACCAATGTTGATGCCGTGGCGGTGGGCGCTCATCGGGTTGCAGCGCTCCTCGCTCACGGAGTCCAGCGCGCGGAAGCCCGCCACGGTGAAGCGGCACAGCGAATCCACGCCGCCCGTCAGCACCGCGTCCACGCTGCCCGCGCGCAGCATCCGCGCCGCGCTGGCCAGGGCCTTGGCGCTGGAGGAGCACGCGGTGGAGATGACGTAGGCGGGGCCCCGGGTGCCCAGCACATGCGCGAGCGCCAGCGCCGGGGAGCCCAGCTCCTGCTGGTGCAGATGGAAGCGCGAGGGCAGCGCCCCCGTGGCCAGGAGGCCCGCCATGGCCGCCTCCCCCTCACCGATGCCGGACGTGCTGGTGCCCAGCACCACCGCCACGCGCGAGGCGCCGAAGCGGGCGATGGCGGCGTCCACCTGGGGGCGCACCTGCGCGAGCGCGGTGAGCAGGAGCGCGTTGTTGCGGCTGTGCTGCGAAGGGGGCAGGGCGTCCTGCCCCGCGAGCTCCGAGGTGACGACGCCCAGGTGCAGCGGCCGGTCCGCGTAGCCCTCGTGCGAGGCGACGCCGGACACCGTGTCCGCGAACAGCGCCCGGGCCACCTCCTGCTTCCCGGAGCCCAACGCGCAGACGACACCCAGGTGGTTGAGGAAGACAGGAGGAGGCATCGGGTGTCACTCGGACGCGTGCGATTCGATGGTGAGCTGGTAGTGCTCGGAGTGGTTGGTGAGCTGCGTGCGCCCTTCCCAGCGCGGTGTCCCATCGTAGCGCACCGTCACCCATTCCCTGCCGTCCTTCGACAGGGTCCGCCGCGTGGGGCCGTCCTCCAGCGTCCAGCCGGCGGGCAGGGCGGCGCGCACGGCGTCGGCCGGCCAGTAGACGAGCTGCACGTCCCGCAGCACCAGGGCGGAGTTGAACTGGGCGGGCAGGCGGGGGTCGCGCTCCTCGTCCAGGCGGCTGCCATCCCAGCGCAGGGTGAGGATGCGCTGACCCATGGCCAGCCCCGCCAACTGGAGCTGCTCCGGCTCCACCTCCAGCAGGGCCTCCAGGGAGCGGGGGCCTCCGGGGTCCTGCTCGTGCGCGAACACCAACTGCTGCGCCAGGCTCACGGACGCCCCGAGGGCGGCGGGGGCCAGGCGCAGCTCCGGCAACGGCTCGCCGGGGGCGGCGGGCCGGGGCCGGGGCGGGGTGGCGCATGCGGACAGCCCCGCGACGAGCAGGGCGGTGACTACGCCGCGCACAGGGCCTCGAGGACGCCCAGCCGCCGCTTGCTGTCCGCGACGTAGGGGTTGTTCTTGTCCCACGCGTAGCCCGCCAGGATGGCGGAGATCATCTTGCGCACGTCGTCCGACGGGTTCGGGTGGAAGATGATGTTCTGGAATCCGCCCTCGTACCAGGACTCCACGAAGGTGCGGAAGGTGTCCACGCCCGCCTTGAGCGGCTTCGCGTAGTCCTTCTCCCAGTCCACCTGCTCCCCGGCGAACTCCCGGGCGATGCAGGCCGACGCGAGGCTCGCGGACTTGAAGGCGATGGTGACGCCCGAGGAGAACACGGGGTCCAGGAACTCGCCCGCGTTGCCCAGCAGCGCGAAGCCCGGGCCCCACAGCGACTTCACGTTGGCCGCGTAGCCGGTGAGCTTGCGCGCGGGCGTGTCCCAGACGGCGTCCTTCAGGAGGTCCTGAAGCGCCGGCGCCTCCTTCACGATGGCCTGGAGCCGCTCCGTGTCCGTGCCGGTGTACTGGTCCAGGAACTCCTTCTTCGCGACCACGCCCAGCGAGCAGCGGCCGTCCGAGAAAGGGATGGTCCAGTACCAGACGTGCACGTGCTCCGGGTGCGTCGTGACGCGGATCTTGTTCCGGTCGAAGGTGCCGAGCGGGATGTTGTCCACCACGTGCGTGAAGATGGCGCCGCGCACGGGGAAGTTGGACGGGGTCTCCAGGTTCAACATGCGCGGCAGCACGCGGCCGAAGCCGCTCGCGTCCAGGAGGAAGCGCGCCTTCACCTGGTACGTCTCGCCTTCGGGGGAGCGCGCCGTCACCACCGGCTGCCCGCTGGAGAAGTCCACGGACAGCACCTCGTGGCGGAAGCGCACGGTGGCGCCCTTCTTCTCCGCGGCCCGGGCCAGGATCTGGTCGAAGCGGGCGCGCTGCACCTGGTAGGTGGTGCCCCAGCCGGGGCTGAACTTGTCGCGGAAGTCGAAGTCCGTGTACCGCCCGCCCCGCTCGAAGGCGGCGCCGTTCTTGAACTGGAAGCCCGCCTCCACCACGTCCTGGAGGAAGCCGGCCTCCTGGATGTACTCCATGCTCTGCGGCAGCAGGCTCTCGCCAATGGAGAAGCGCGGGAACTGCTCGCGCTCCAGCACGAGGACGTCACGGCCCTGCTTGCGAAGGAGGCCCGCCGCGACGGAGCCCGCGGGGCCCGCGCCGATGATGAGGATGTCCGCTGATTCAGTTTTCAATGTGTGGCTTTCCCGGGTGGAAGTCGGAAACAAGGGGTGAGGATCCAGATGGTGACCTCGCCCACCAGCATGGCGAGGCCGAAGGAGCGCAGCGCGGGCGTGGCGGAGAGGCCCAGGAGCCCGAAGGAGAGCAGCGTGCTCACGCCGGCCAGCGCCACCGCGAGCCACGCGGAGCCGTCACCGGGGTGCTCCAGCAGGAAGATGCCGTAGTCCACGCCCATGCCCAGCAGCAGCACCAGCCCCAGCACGGTGAAGAGCTGCAGCGGCGCGCCCACCCACCCGAAGAGGGCGAGCGTCAGCAGCGTGCCCAGCACGGAGGGAATCCACGCGCGCCACGCCTGGCGGCCGAAGCGCGCCACCAGCGTGAGCAGCACCGCGACGTAGCCCGCGGCGATGAGCCCGCCCATGATGCGGCGGTAGCGGCCGAGCAGGCCTGAGATCTCCGCGGTCTTGTCCACCCAGCGGACGCCCTCCAGGCCCCGGGCCACCTCCTCCAGGCGGGGCAGCACCTGGGGGTCGTTGAGGCCGCGCAGCATGAGGACGCTGTATTGCGCCTGGCCCAGCGTCCCCAGCCACTGCTGCCGGATGGCCGCCGCGGCGGGGCCGGAGAGGAAGCGCTGGAGCGTGAGCGGCTCCGGGGAGAACGCGGCGCGCGTGGGGGCCTCCCCCGTGGACTCGCTGACGGCGGCGACCGCCAGGGCCTCCGCGCGGGCGCTCAGGGCCGCGTCCTCGCGCTGCTGCGACTCGGAGGGGAGCCAGTCGGACACGGCGCGGTAGCCCGCGAACACCTTCCGCGCCACCAGCGCGTCCAGCTTCGTCTTCAGCGCGGCCTCGCGCGCGAGCACCTGGTCGTCGCTGTCGCCCTGCACCAGGAAGAACTGCGCCGGGCTGGGCAGCCCCAGCAGGCGCCCCAGCTCGCGCTGATCCGCGATGAGGTTCGCGGGCGCGCCCTGCAACTGGCGCAGGTCGTCCCGGGGCTCCAGCTTCCAGAGGCCCACGGCCACCAGCACCGTGAGGACCGCGCCGGTCCCCCACCACGCCGGGGTGGACGCGATGCGCGGCCAGCGGGTGATGGACGCGGAGAAGCGCTCGGAGAACGAGGTGACGGGCAGGGCGCCCGTGTCCAGCGAGGGGAACCAGCACACCACGGTGAGGAACGCGGCGGTGAGGCCGGCGGCGGAGAACACCGCCATCTGCCGCAGGCCCGGGAAGGGCGCGACGCCCAGCGCCAGGTACGCCACCACGCTGGTGACGAGCGCGAGCACCATGCCGGGCAACAGCGCGCGCATCACGGGGCCGCGCTCCGACGGGGCCTTGCCCTGGCGCGCGGCGAAGTAGTGGAAGCCGTAGTCCTCCGCCACGCCCACCAGGCTGGAGCCGAAGACGAGCGTGAGCAGGTGCACCCGGTCGAAGACGAGCGCGGTGACCGTCAGCGCCACCGCGCAGCCCAGCGTGAGCGACACGCCCACGAGCAGGATGGGCCGCAGCGAGCGGAAGGTGAGCCACACCAGCAGGAGCACCGCCGCCAGCGACCCGAAGCCGATGGTGGACATCTCCCAGCTCGCCTGCGCGGCGGCGGCCTCCGCGTACAGCGGCACGCCCGCGGCCACCAGCCGTCCGCCGGGCACCGCCGCCTCCACCCGGGCGCGCGCCCGCTCCACCGTGGCGGTGACGCGCGAGCCGTCCCCCAGCGCGAAGGCGGACACCTTGCTCTTCCACATGAGGAGCACCCACTCGCGCCCCTCGCCAGACAGCCACATCCGTCCGTCGCGGGGCCGGGCGGACGTCTCCGCCGCGCGGGCCTGCCACCAGTCCTGCCACAGGCCCAGCGGATCCGCGTTCCAGTCCGTCAGCCGCGCGCCCGCGGGCTGGTACAGCTTCATCAACGCCGTGCCGCCCAGCTCCTCCGGCGTCGCGCGTGACAGCCACTGGCGCTGCGCGGGCGTGAGCAGCCGGTCGCGGTAGGGACGGTAGAAGTCCACCGCCTGCTCCAGCGCGGAGGTGTCCACCACCGCCGGCTCCATCAGGTCCGAGGCCTCCGTCAGCACGCGCGTGGCCTCGTCCGCGGCCTTCTGCGCGGAGGGCCAGTCGTTGGCGCCCACCAGCAGCACCACCTGCCGGCCGGCGTCGTCGGCGAGCTTGCGCGTGGCGGCGTCCACCTCCGGCGCCTGCTCGTCCTCCGGCAGCAGCGCGAGCACGTCCGTGTCCAGGCTCGCGGAGCGCCAGAACCGGACCTGGTGCACGCCCACGGCGAGCACCACCAGCGCCCACAGGATGGCCAGCTTATTTGCCAAGGCGTTCCGCTTCCGTGGCGTCGGGGGGAGGCGTCCGCGCGAGCTGCTCGAACGTGATGACGCTGCTGTCGCCGCGCGTCTCGTCCAACCGCACCTGGCGCACGTACCCGTCACCCTCCAGGTGGATGTGCTTGAAGACGCGCGCGAGCCCCGCGTCCGTGGGCGTCAGCTCCAGCTTCCAGCCCTGGTCGCCCACCAGCTCGCCCTCCACCTTGAAGCGCTTCTGGAGCGCCGCGACGTCGCCCGACAGGAGCGCGAAGAGCAGCTCGTTCACCGCCGCCAGCGCGGGCTCCTTCGTGGAGTCAAGGTGGTACGCCGCGCCGCCCGTGGCCTGCTGCGCGCTCAGCGACTTGCGCGTGAGCGTCAGCGTGGAGGCGAACGGCGTGCGCGTGTTCCACAGCACGCCCTGGTCGCGCGCGAGGAGGAAGTCCCCCCTGGACACCAGCGGCTTCTTGAAGCCCGCCACGGACTTCTTCTGCTCGAACTGGCCGCGCACCAGCGGCGCGTCCACCAGGCGCGCGCGCACGTCCTTCACCAGGTCCGCGGCGTGGGCGCTCAACGACACGAGCGCGAAGGTCAACACGAGGAAGGGCTTCATCCCGGCCACACTCCCAGCTTCTTCCAGAGGACTTCCGGGCAGACGTATTCCATCTCGCCCGTCTTCAAGGACACCGCGACCTGGATGGTGTGGGCCTGGTTCACCTTGCGGCCGGTGTCCGCGTCGCGCAGCAGGTAGTCGAAGCGCAGCCGGTTCTCCCACTCGGTGATTTCAGCGCGCACGATGATGCGCTGCTTGTAGTGGATGGGGGAGACGTACTTGAGCTTCATCTCCACCACGGGCCAGCCGTAGCCGGACTCGCGCATCTGCGGCCAGTCGTAGTCGTGCTTGCGCAGGATGACGGCGCGCGCCAGCTCCAGGTACTTCACGTAGTGGCCGTGCCAGACGATCTCCATCATGTCGAGGTCGTGGAACGCCGGGTCGATCTCCAGCTCGCAGCTCAGGTCAGGCTTCATGCAGCCTCCACTCCCGGCGGCGGATGGCGGTGATGAGGCCCTGCAGCTCGCCGTCCAGCGCCCGGTCCTCCACCAGCAGGGGGATGCGCGCCTCCAGGTCCGCGTGCATGGCGGCCAGCGCGGGGCCGGGCTTCGCGTCCGCGTCCAGCCGCTGGCGCAGGGTGACGCCCTGGCGCGCGGCGATGAGCATGGCCGCGGCCACCTGCTCCGTCAGCTCCAGCACGCGCAGGCAGTCTCGCGCGGCGATGGTGCCCATGCTCACCTTGTCCTGGTTGTGGCACTCGGTGGAGCGGGAGAAGACGGACGCGGGCATGGTCTGCTTCAGCGCCTCCGCGGTCCACGCGGAGACGCTGATCTGCGCCGCCTTGAGGCCGTGGTTGATGGCCGCGCGGGCGCCGGTGGACGCGGAGAGGTTCGCGGGCAGCCCGTGGTTGAAGCGCGGGTCCACCAGCAGCGCGAGCTGCCGGTCCAGCAGGTCCGCCACGTTGGCCACCGCGTTCTTCAGCCCGTCCATGGCGAAGGCGATGTGGCCGCCGTAGAAGTGGCCGCCGTGCAGCACCCGCTCGCCGTCCGGGTCGATGAGCGGGTTGTCGTTGGCGCTGTTCAGCTCGTTCTCGATGAGCGTGCGGAAGTACGGCAGCGCGTCCTCCAGCACGCCGATGACGTGCGGCGCGCACCGGAGCGAGTACCGGTCCTGGAGCCGCTGCTCGTTGCGCGGCGGCCGGTCCGTCACCAGGTCCGCGCGCAGCCGGGCCGCCACGCGCTGCTGGCCCGCGTGGGGCTTCGCCGCGAAGAGCGTCTCGTCGTAGTGGTGCGCGTTGCCGGCGCTCGCCAGCACGTTGAACGCCGTGAGCCGCGTGGCGAGCCGCGACAGGTACTCCGCGCGCTCCCACGCCAGGCACGCGAGGGCCGTCATCACGGCGGTGCCGTTCATGATGGCCAGGCCTTCCTTCGGCCGCAGCTTGAGGGGAGAGATGCCCAGCTCCTTGAGCACCTGCGCCGCGGGCTTGCGCTCGCCCCGGTGCAACACGTCGCGCTCGCCGCACAGCACCGCCGCCACGTAGGACAGGGGCGTCAGGTCACCGGACGCGCCCACGGAGCCCTCCGCCGGAATCAGCGGCAGCACGTCGTGCCGGAGCAGCAGCTCCAACTGGGTGAGCAGCGGCACGCCCACGCCGGAGAAGCCCTGCGACAGCGAGGCCAGCCGCGTGGCCAGCACCGCGCGCGTCTCCTCCGGGGTGAGGAACCGGCCCGCGCCGATGCCGTGGTACGTGTACAGGTGGTGCGGCAGCTCCGCGACGAGCGCGGGCGGGATGGACACCGTGACGGAGTCGCCGTAGCCGGTGGTGACGCCGTAGATGACGCCGTCCTCCGCCAGCAGCCGGTCCAGGAACGCGGCGCCCCTGGCGATGCGCTGGCGGAAGGCGGGGGCCGTGCCCAGCTCCGCGGGGCGCTCGCGGCGCGACAGGGCGCCCACGTCCTCGAGCGTCAGCCGCCCGCCGTCGAAGCGGACCGGGGTGTCAGAAGGTTGGGGGCTTCGCGGAGACATGCACCTGATCCCAGAAGGGAAAGAAGTTGAACCAGTCGTAGGGGGCGCGCTTCAGCAGCGCCGTCACCCGGCCTGCGTAGTGCTGGGCGCAGTCGGTGAGCGCGGCCTCGCGCTTGCCCCGGGGCAGCACGACGCGCTCGAAGAGGCGCTCGAAGTGGATGGTGTAGCCGTCGCCTTCATGGATGCAGCCCAGCAGGTAGAGCGGGCACTTGAGCAGCGCCGCCAGCACGTAGGGGCCCACCGGAAATGGCGCCGGGTGGCCGAGGAAGTCGACGCGCACGGTCTGCGCGGAATTCACCGGGATGCGGTCGCCCGCGATGACCACGAACTCGCCGGCCTCCACGCGCTCGTTCAGCGCGACGGCGGTGGCCGGGCCCATGTCCGTCACCTCCATCAGCCGGAAGTCGTTCTCCGGGTTGAGCCGCTTGAGCAGGCGGTTGAACTGCTCCGCGTGCAGCGTGTGCACCAGGATGTTGAGCTTCACCTCGCCCCGGCGCTCCGCCATGGAGCGGCACAGCTCCAGGCAGCCCATGTGCGCGGTGACGATGACGCCGCCCCGGCCGGACTTCGCCGCCTGGTAGAACTCCTCGCGCCCCTCCGTGCGGACGCGGTCGAAGCGGTAGCGCCCGCTCACCGCGAGCAGCTTGTCCAGCAGGGTCTCCGCGAACATCAGCACGTGCCGCACGCTGTCGCGCCAGCGGGGCGCGTGCCCCAGGGCCCCGGTGGCGGCCTGCATCCGCTCCAGGTACTGGCCTGACGCCTGACGCAGCGCCGGGCGCCGGAGCCAGTTCACCAGCACCACCGGGTAGAGGCAGAGGCGGAAGGGCCAGCGGCCCAGCAGGCGGTGGATCCAATAGAGGATCCAGATGCCGGCGACGAAGGTGGTCTCTCCCATCTCCGCCCAATGGCGGGACTTCATCTGGCCACCTTCCGCCAGAGGAGCACGGGCAGCCGCCCCAGCATCCCGAAGAAGAGCCGGGCGTGCATGCCGGAGATGCGCACGTTGTCCCAGAGCACGTCGAAGTGGGAGATGCCGTCGGTGGGGTAGCGCACCTGGGTGGGCTGGTTGAGGATGCGCATGCCGCGCCAGAACAGGCGCACCAGCACCTCCACGTCGAAGTCCATCCGCTTGCCAATCCTCACCGAGTCGATGAGCGCCACGGTGGGCTGGAGCGGATACACGCGGAAGCCGCACATGGAGTCGCGGATGGCGAACGACAGCGTGTTGATCCACACCCAGATGTGGGTGGCGTAGCGGCCGTACAGCCGGCCCTTGGGCACGGACTCGTCATAGACGGGCGTGCCGCACACGAGCATGTCCGGCTGCGCCTTCGCCAGCGCCAGGAAGCGCGGGATGTCGTTGGCGTTGTGCTGGCCGTCCGCGTCGATTTGGAGCGCGTGGCTGTAGCCCCGGGAGAGGGCCGCGCGCAGGCCCGCCATCATCGCGCCGCCCTTGCCCTCGTTCTGGGGCAGGCGGACCACCTCCACGTGCTCGCTGTCCTCGCGCGCCAGGCCGTCCAGCACCGCCGCGCAGCCGGGCTCGCTGCCGTCGTCCACCAGCACGCAGGGCAGCCCGTGGCTTCGCACGGCCTTCACCACCGCGCCCACGGCCTCGCCGTGGTTGTAGACCGGAATCACCGCGCAGACCTTCATCCTGCCCCTCCCCCCAACACGATGCGTCCGCTGGCGTGCGAGCCCGCGGCCGACGTCAACTTGAACCCCAGCCGCCCGGACTCCTTCGCCCAGGTGAGCTCCAGCGACAGCAGCGTGCCGGGCGCGATGACCTGCTGGAACTTCAGCGTCTCAATCCGGAGGAAGTCCGGCGGCAGCGCGAAGTGCTCGCGCCCCAGCAGCAGCGACCACTCCACCTGCACCACGCCGGGCAGGATGGGCGAGCCCGGGAAGTGCCCGTCGAAGTAGGGCGAGTTCGCGGGGACCTCCACCGCCAGCAGCACGCGCTCGTCGGAGCGCTCCAGCACGCGGAAGGGAGGGCGCTTCGGGTCGAAGAGGGCGGCGAGCGCCGCCTCGGTGGATTTGCCCTGGGAGTTGACCGGCATGGCCTCCAGATACCGGAACCGGCGCGGCAAGGCACTGGACTCGAAATGCGGGGCCAGCTTCTCGCGCAGCGCCTGGCTCAGGGACCGCCTGCCCCCCGGCTCCTGGAGCCGCCAGCCTTCCGCGTCCGGCACCCCCACCACCGCGAGGATGACCCGGTGGCCCTCCGTGAGGGGCAGCACCCGGGCCTCGCGCAGCAGGCCGCCGGCCACCAGCGCGCGCTCCATGGCGGAGAGCGACACGCGCTTCTCCTCCAGCTTGAGCAGCCGGTCGCGGCGCCCCAGCAATTCGAAGCCGCCGGGCACGGGCCGCGCGCGGTCCTCCGTGGTGAACCACTCGCCCGGGGGCAGGTCCAGGTGGGGGGATTGGACGCGGAGGGCGTCGTCCTCCGCGCGCACCGCCACGCCCGGCATCGTGCGCCAGGACGCGCTGTCGTCCGTGTCGCGCTGTCGCCACGCGACGCCGCCCGTCTCCGAGCTGCCATACACCTCCACCGGCGCGCGGCCCAACAGGTCGCGGCAGGCCTGGAGCGCCTCGGGGGTGAGCGGCCCGCCGGAGGAGAACAGCCCGCGCAGGTTCCCGCGCACGGCCGCCCAGTCCAGCGTCGCCGGCAGTCGCTTGAGGTGCGCGGGGCTCGCCACCAGGAGGCCCGGGCCGGTCCGGAGCGCGGCCAGGATGTCCTCCGGGTAGGGCAGGACGTGCGCGTCGAACGGACGGCCGGACGTCAGCGGCCACAGCACCCGGAACAGCAGGCCGTAGATGTGCTGGTGCGACACGGTGGCCAGCACCGGCGCGTCTCCCACGTCCGCGTCGAACAGCCGGCCCAGCGTGGCCACCTCGCTGGAGAGCTGTGACAGGCGCTTGGGGATGGCGGTGGGCTCTCCGCTGGAGCCCGACGTGTAGACGACCAGCGCGGCGAGCCGGGGCGACAGCGGCTGGAACGCGGCGGTGCTCCCGTCCTCGTTCCCCGCGGGCGCGAGCGGCCCCTGTCCCTGGGGGGCCCGGCCCGCGAAGCCGTCCACGTGGGCCTTCAGCGCGTCCAGCGTGGCGGGGCGCGCGTCCGCGGGCAGGTAGACGCAGACGCCCGCGTGCCAGGCGCCCAGGAGCGCGGCGGCGAACTCGAAGGTGTCCTCAATGAAGAGGGCGTAGCGCTGGCCGCCGTGCGCCGCGAAGGCCGTGCGCCAGCCGGCGACCCGGGCGCGGAGCGCACCGAAGTCCCGCACGCCGTCCTCGCTCCGGGCCACGGGGTGCCCGGCGGGACGGCCGTGGACGAGGAGGGTTTCGAGCGCGAGCGGCTCAACCATGGGCGTGCCGTGCGCGCACCCGCTGCCGCACCACCCATTCGCCCGCGAACAAGAGGCCCATGAGGCCGTAGGCGATGAGTCCGTTGTAGAGCGCCCACGTCGCGTCGCTCGCGAAGAGGGCCGTGGTGAGCGCGAGCGCGCCGTTGAAGACGAAGAAGCCGCACCACACCTGCGTCACCCGGCGCGTGTAGGCCACGCCCGAGGGCGGCAGGTCCTTCTCCCGGAGCCGCGCCAGGCGCTCGATGACGCTGGGCGGCCAGGCCAGGCTGGTGGCGAAGACCGCGAGGAGCACCCCGTTCACCAGCACCGGATAGAGCTTCAGGGGCAGGGCGTTGTTGCCCAGCATGCTGGCGCCCGCGAGCACCAGCGCGCCCAGGGCGGCCGCGAGCCACATCTTCTCCCGCGTCGCCACCGCGCGCACCACCGCCATGGCCGCCAGGGGCAACGCCATCCAGCGGGGCTCGAAGTGCCCCAGGCCCAGATAGACGAGCGGCGGGTAGGCGAGGCTCAAGAGCCCCAACAGCACCGGGCGCAGACGCTTCACGCCGCGGCGGAGTCGCTGCCGAGCAGACCGTACAGCGCGTCCACCACGTCCTGGATGGTGCGCACGGAGCGGAAGACCTCCGGCGGGACGCGCTGGCCCGTCACCGGCTTCAAGCGCACCAGCAGGTCGATGGCGTCAATGCTGTCGATGTCGAGGTCGTCGTGCAGCCGCGCCTCCGGGATGATGCGGGACGGCTCGATGTCGAAGGTTTCCTGGAGGATGGCGCTCAGGCGCTCGAACAGCTCGTGCTTGGTCATGGGGTGACTCCTCGCTTTGTTCTTGAAGGGGCTGCTTAGGAACGGGTGCGGTGGGTGCTGACGAAATCCGCGAGCGCCCGGACGCTGGCGAAGTGACGGCGGTTCTCCTTGGAGTCGCTCGCCAGCACGACGCCATAGGACTTCTGCAACGCGAGGCCGAGCTCCAGGGCGTCAATGGAGTCCAGCCCCAGCCCTTCGACGAACAGCGGCGCCGCCGGATCGATGTCCTCCGGCTTGACGTCCTCGAGGTTCAGCGTCTCGATGACCAGACGCTTTATTTCCTGCTCAAGCTCCAACATGTCCCTGGCTCCCCCTGGAGAAATGGTCGTGCAAACGGGTGGTGAGCTGGCGCGCGGCCTTCGCCGCCTCGCCCGCTTCCGCGTCCTGGGCGGACACGGGGATGTCGTCCTCCACGCGGATGACGTAGTGCATGGGCTTTGACGGCACCTTCCACCAGGGCATGCCCTTGGTGAGGCCTCGCGGCTCGCAGCGGATGATGACCGGCGTGATGTCGCAGGGGCCGCGCACCGCGATGTTGGCGGCGCCGCGCTGCAACTGCATGTTCCCGTCGAGCGGCGTGCGCGAGCCCTCCGGGAAGATGATGAGGTTGTTGCCGGCCTTCACGGACGCGATGCAGTCCTGGATGAGCCCGGGCCCGGAGTCGTTGCACAGGTAGCGCGTCGCCCGGATGGGGCCGCGCGTGAACGGGTTGTTGGCCAGGCTCGCCTTGACCACGCAGTCCGCGTTGGGCACCAGGGAGATGAGGAACACCACGTCGATGAGCGACGGGTGGTTGGCCAGGATGAGCAGCCCGGAGCGCGCCAGCTTCTCCACGCCCTGCAGCTCGTAGCGCAGCACGCCCAGGGCGCGCATGTAGCCGATGAAGAAGCGGAACGTGTAGTGCACCGCGAGCCGCGCCAGCCGCTGCTGCCGCGCCGGATCGCGCACGAAGAGCGCCAGCAGCGGGAAGTAGAGGAGCCGCAGCGCCAGCCCCCCCAGGCCGAACGTGGCGAAGGACAGCCCGGTGGCGAAGATGCGCCACGGCCGGTCGAGCTTCTCAAGCATGGCGCGCCCACCGCCAGCACCGGCCGCCCGTCGCGTGCTCCCACCGCGAGGCGCCGGAGACCAGGAAGCGCAGGGCGCGCAGGTCCGCCGGGAGGTCCGCCGCGTCCACCGGCGCGGCGGGGGCGCTGGCCGCGCAGTCCAGGTGGATGGCGTCCGCGCCCGTGCTGGCTGAAAGGAGACAGGCCCATGCGTGAGGAAACGCCACGTCCCGGCAGAAGTGTTCCCACGGCGTGGGCACGGGCTCCTCGTAGATGACGACCATCACCCGGGGGACGCCGTCCGACAGCAGGCCACACGCCTCCGTGAAGGCGGCCTCCACCGTCTCCTCCCCCGCGGCGATGGCGGCGTAGGCGGACGTGTCCCCCCGCGCGATGGAGTAGAGCGCGCCGATGGCGTTGTGCACCGACAGGCTGAAGGACGTGGGCGACAGCGGCTCCGAGCGCGCCAACTGCGTGAGCAGCTCCACCGAGCGGCCCAGGTCCCCATAACGCGATGCGAAGACGACGGGCGCGTCCGGCGCGTCCACGTGCGCGTCATAGGCCGCCTGCAACGCGATGCGGCCCAGCCGATCCACCCGGCGGCGCATCATCGCGGGCATCGCCGCGAGCGCTGGCGTGCCTTCCGCAGGGAGCGGATGCGGGGTCGCGAGCCACGTTTCCCAGGAAGCAGGATTGACGAGTCCGGGGGCCCAGGCGGCCCAGCGCTGTACGGAGAATCCCACCATCGTGACGGAGAGGCCCCAATCGCCCCCAAAGACAACCTTTACCAAACCATTCACAGGGTGACAATTGGGCGGCCGACCCGAGCAGGCCGGACGCCGGGAGCCCGCCCTGCCGCCTGCCCTGTGTCTGTCGCAACCCCACGTTCTTGTTGATGAAAGACGCAACGCTGCCTCGGCCTTCAGGTTCTTCCGGGTTTGTCCAGGGAGAAGACGCGCCGGTGTGTCGCGCGGCGCGTGACGCGCTCCGCGAGTCATTCGGATCGAGCGGTGGAAACGGGTTGTGACGGTGGCTTGCGTGACGTGGCGGAGGGCGCGCGTATTCACGCCGCGCGCGCCGCTGCCTGTGTGTTTCAGGACTCGGAGGGGAAGAGGGCGCGCAGCTCGCGGAGCGTGCGGGGCCGGGCGCCGCGGGGGCCGGTGACCCAGATGCGCTCGGGCTCCAGCGCAAGCTCGCGCCAGGACACGGCGCCCCCGTCCGGCAGCAGCACCTCGCCGTCCAGGCGCACCACCGAGTGGCGCCGGGACACGGCCTCCAGTCCGAACAGCAGCCGCTCCACGTCCGACCAGCGCGCGGGGGCGAACAGCAGATCCACGTCCGACAGCGACCGGACGAAGGACACGCCCGAGCGGTGCTGCCACGCCAGCGAACCGAACACGCCCACCGTCAAATCCAGCGCGGTGCCCAGGGCGATGACGTCATCCAGGGCGGGGCCCCAGGCGGCGGGGGCCGTGGCGCGCACCTCCTGCGCGGTGGGCGGCGGCAGGTGGCGCTCCACTGCGGACAGGGCCACGTGCAGCGACAGGTGGCGGCGGTCGGGCAGGGTGAGCCCCAGCCGCAGGTCGTCCTCCTGGTCCGGCAGGTCCTGGCGGGCGACGGCGAAGGGGCGGCCCTGATCCCGCCACGCCGTCACCTGCGCGTGGACGTCCGGGAGCAGGGGAGAGCGCAGGGCCTCCGCCCAGCCGGCGTCCAGGTACACCCAGTCATGCCGCACCGGACGTTCACCGCCCATCAGCGACCGTCTCCTGCCGCCAGGGGGGAGCCGGGCCCGCTTCCGCGACGCGGGACGGGGCTGCCCCCGGGACATGCGGAAGCGGAAGCGGTGGAACTCACTGCTCGATTCATTACCCGGATTCAAGCCGCCGGTGGGAGCGATCCTGCACCGGTCGGCGACGGTTGCTCCCGGTCGCGCGAATCTCCCCGGAAATCCGGGTGGGAGCCGAGCGCACGCATCAGGGATTCCCCTGAGGCGAGGGAGGGCTAGCGGGGCTTCTGGAGGAGGGGGCTCACGGCGCTCACGTGCTGGTGGCGCATGTCGATGAGGATGTCGTAGTTGCGCGGCTCCGGGGCGACGGGGCCGGCGGCGAAGCGGTAGAGGCCGCTCATGTCGTGCTCGCCAGGGAAGCGCTCCTTCACCAGGGCCTTGAGCATCTCCTTGGCCACCCACTCCGCGTCCACGGAGACGGAGCCGAACTCGTCCAGGTAGTGGAAGGGCGCGGTGGAGTCCGCCTGCTTCGCGGTGAGGACGAAGACGCGCGGCTTCCGGTCCGGGACGACGAGGCTCGCGCCCTGCTCCATCACCGCCAGCTCCCGGCCCTGGGGCAGGGCGAACAGCTCCAGGGACTGCTGGTGCGCGAGCAGGGCGCTGAAGGCCACGAACGCGGTGAGCAGGGCCGTGGCCACGCGCGGGCCGTGCCGGGGCCAGAGGGTGCCCAGGTTCGCCAGCGACGCGGCGAAGAACACGGCCCACACGCCCGTGAGCGCGTTGAGCGTGCGGTAGGTGGGCCACCGCTCCCCGGCGAGGAAGCCCACCGAGTACGCCGCGCCCGACAGCGTCACCAGCGCCAGCAGCCAGCGCCCCACGCCCGTAAGCCCCGAGCGGCGCCCCTCCACCGCGATGCCCACGCCCAAGAGCGTCAGCGTCAGCACCACCATGGCCCGGTAGCCGTCCATGTCGCCCACCGGCGCCTCGTTGAGCGCGGACAGCGCGAGCGCGTTGGGGAACACGTGCGTGAGCGCCCAGACGGTCTTGTCCACCCAGTGCTTCTCGAAGCTGAGCCGGGGCGAGGGCGGGAAGATGCCCGCCTTGAACAGCACCTGCGTGACGGCGTACGCGAGCGCCAGGCCCGCGCCCATCACCAGCAGGTGCTTGAGCATCCAGCGCGCGGTGGCCTTCAGCGACACGTCGTGGTGCGCCACCAGCGACGCCGCCAGCAGCACCGCGGAGAACAGGCCGCTCACCTGATAGATGAGCGTCGCGGTGGCCATGGTGCCCACCGCGGCCAGCGCGTACGGCCACCGGAGGGGGGCCTCCGCGCCCGGCGGACCGATGGCGCGGCGGGCGAACGCGAACGCGCCCAGGCCCAGCATCAGCGCCAGGGCCTGCGGCCAGCAGATGCTCCAGTTGGCGATGACCTGCGCGGACGGCGTCACCGTGAGGAACCCCGCCAGCAGCGCCGCGGAGCCCGGCCGCCAGCCCTCCTTGCGCAGAAGCAGGAACACCGCCGCCGCCAGCACGCCCAGCCCGGCCACGCCCATCAGCCGCAGCCCCATCAGCCCGTCGATGCCGCCGGCCGCCTTCGCGGACGCCTCCAGCATCCAGCCGTAGAGCGGGCGGCCCTGCGACGCGCAGACGCGCAGAATCTTGCCCGGCTCCTCGCGCGCCTCGCGCAGGATGGCGTAGTCGTCACGCAGGCCGTACCGGTGGATGACCGCGCTCCAGTAGATCAGCCAGGGAAGCAGGAGCAGCAGGGCCACGGTGCCGGGAGTCCCCAGCGCGCGCGGCGAAAGACGCTTCATCAACGAGAAGGCCATCGAAGTTGACGCAACGTAGCAGAAGCCTCCCACGGGCTCCCGGAGGAACCGGGACACGGCAGGGTTCCAGTCACGGTGAGAAGGGCGGGGCTCCAACCACCTGCGCGTCCTCACCGAACTCGGGGCCTTGGGGCGCTCTCACGACGGTGAGCACGGGCCGCGCTTGCGCAAGGGACGGGGTGAAGAGGGAGGGCTGGTCGGGGTCCGCGAACACGGTGGCGAAGTCCTCCGGGGCCAGGCCCCGCGCGAGCCGGGCCGCGAACGAGTCCTTGAGCAGGCGCACGTAGTACTCGACGTCGTAGTCGCGCGCGTCGTCGCCCGTGGGCTCTCCTGGCCCCGGGCGCGGGGCGGGATCGCCGTCCTCGGTGAGCGCTTCGGGGAGCAGGCCCGCGCGGCCGCCGGTGGCGCGGTAGATGCGCACGCGCTCTCCCAGGGACCAGTGCTCGCGGCCGTTCGTGAGCAGCGCTTCGTACGGCAGCTCCCTGCGCTGCTTGCGCGTGGCCAGGTACTGCGACGGGGACTTGGTCAGCCGCACCTGCGCGGAGACCTCGAAGGTGGGCACCTGGCGCCGCCGCAGCGCCATCACCGCGTCCACGTAGGTGTCGCGCACGGCGCGCACGTCGCCGGCCAGCAGGTGCTGGAGGGCGCGGCGCAGGAAGTCCTCGCCGTAGGGCTCCGCGCGGCTGGAGCGGAAGGCCACGCCGCGCAGCAGCAGCGGGCCCGCGTAGGGCTGGAGCGCGTAGTTCTTCGGTTCGTGGGACAGCATGGCGGCGTAGCGCCCGTCGAACTCCAGCTTCACGCGCGGCGGCAGCAGGCCCGCGACCTCCGCCACCACGCGGCGCTCGTCCGCCTCCGTCCAGGACTCCGGCACCGCGAAGTAGACGCCGTCCGTGTCGGCCTCCAGCAGCGTCACGCCCCGGTGCGCCAGCTCGCGGCACATCAGGCCCAGCAGCTCGCGCCCGCGCCGCGTCACCTCGTTGGCGGCGTGCACGTCCGAGAAGCGGGTGAGGCCCACCGCGCCCAGGTAGCCGTAGGCGGAGTTGATCAGGATCTTCATCGCCGCCGAAATCGCTTCGTGCGTGTGGCGCTCCCGCGAGCCGGGCGGGGCCTTCTTCGCCTGGGCCTTCGCGTCCAGGCGCTGCTCCACCAGCCGGTCCACCAGCGCGAGCAGCGCGTTCAGCCGGTCGCGCTTCGGCCCGATGCGGTACTGGCGCATCAGCGACGGGTAGAGGCTGGCCACGTCCGCCTTCACGATGTGGCGCGCGACGCCGGTGGCGAACAGGTGCAGCGCCGCGCCGCTGTGGGAGGTGCCGTCGCCGGACTCGTGCGCCGGCAGCGCCGCGCCCGAGCGCACGTAGGCCCGCACCAGCAGCGGATCCAACACGCCCGTCGCGGGGCCCGCGTCCGCCAGCCGCTCGTAGCGCCGGGGGGCCATGCGCGCGAGCGCGAACGCCGCGCCGCCCAGCAGGTGCGCCAGCCCCGCCGCCTCCGTCACGTCCTCGCGCGCGTAGCGGCGCACGCGCTCCGGGTCCTTCAGGAAGACCTCGTGGATGCGCGCGCCGGGGATGAGCTCGCGGTCGGGCCCGGACAGGCCCAGGTGCCGCGCCACCGCCTTGAGGCCGTGGCCGGGCAGGTCGCGGGCGGCGAAGTCGTGGCGGCGCACGGCGTCCAGCGTGTCGATGAACTCGCGGCCGGGGACGGTGTAGCGCGCGCGGCGCATGGCGTCCGCGTCACGGCCCCCGGGGCCCCGGTTCAGCGCGGCGCCTCTCGCGGAGGGGCGGTGGCGCAGGCCCGGCAGCCCCGCGCGGCCCAGCGCCAGCGGCACGTTGAGCCGCTTCGCGCGCTGGTCCAGGAAGGGCAGGTCGAAGCCGTGCAGGTTGTGGTTCTCCACCACGTCGGGGTCCGCCTCGCGCAGGCGCGCGACCAGCCGGCGCAGGAGGTCCGCCTCGCCCGCGTCGCCGTCCTCCGTCACCTCCAGC
The DNA here is from genome assembly GCF_020036995.1 of Corallococcus sp. AS-1-12. Classification (NCBI taxonomy): domain Bacteria; kingdom Pseudomonadati; phylum Myxococcota; class Myxococcia; order Myxococcales; family Myxococcaceae; genus Corallococcus; species Corallococcus sp. AS-1-12. The sequence continues at coordinate 163,210 of NZ_JAIQDD010000011.1, forward strand.
GTCTCCGCGCGGCCGTCCGGGTCCCTCAGCGCCACGAGGAAGATGCGGTCCCGGGTGGGGTCCAGGCCGGTGGTCTCCAGGTCGAACTGGAGCCTCCGCAGGTCGTCGAACACCAGGTCGCGGAAGTACGTGCGGCCGGTGGCCACCAGGTACTGCTCCTCCGGCGGCAGCACCAGCGCCGCGGCCGGGCCCAGGTCGCGCAGGTGGCCCACGCGCCGGTCCAGCCGCTTCGACGCGCCCTTGAGCACCGCGGACGCCAGCGCGCGGCCGTCCTCCGCGCTGACGAGGAAGCGCAACGCGCCGGGCCCCTCCAGCTCCCGGTACGTCACGGCTCCTGGCACGGGCGGCGCCGGCGGCGGGCCCTCCGGACGGAGCGCGTCCCCCAGGTGCTCCAGGTCCTGGAGCGACGCGAGCAGCACCCAGGGGCGGTACCTCGCGTCCTCGCGCAGCCGCGCGTGCGTGCCCGGCTGCCGCTTCCAGACGAAGGCGCGCCCGTCCGGCTCCGCCCAGACGGACACGATGCCCGGCGTGGGGTCCCATCCCCACAACCACTCGTCCTCCAGCGGATGGGGCGGCGGGACCATGGGCGGGGACTCAGGGGGCGGAAGGCGCGGCGCGCGGGCGCTGCTCCGGGCGCTCATAGGCGCGCGGGGGCCCGCTTCGCAAGGGTGGGCGGACAGGAGCGGCGTGGCGCTGTCGGGAGGGCTTCGCATCGCGGGTGCCTTGGCGGCAGCTTGAGGCCCCCGGCTGACAGCGGTATGTCAGGATTCACCGCCATGCAGCGCACCGAGCGACTCTTCGCCCTCGCCGAGTACCTGAGGGGCCGCCGCACCGGCGTCACCGCGGAGGTGCTGGCGGAGCGCTTCAGCGTGACGGTGCGGACCATCTACCGGGACCTGGACGCGCTGCGCGCCGCGGCGCTGCCGGTGGGCGCGGAGCGGGGCCGGGGCGGTGGCTACGCGCTGGACCGGGGCTACAGCCTGCCGCCGGTGAACTTCACCGCGCGCGAGGCGGCGCTGGTGGTGGCGCTGGGGCGGTTCGCCATCGACATGCGGCTGCTGCCCTTCACGGGGACGCTGGAGTCGGCGCTGGACAAGGTGCGCTCGGCGCTGTCCACGTCCGCGCAGCGGGAGCTGCTGGCCCGGCTGCGCGAGTTGACGTTCCTGGGCGTGCCGTCGCTGCCCACGCGCAAGCCCGTGCGCGAGGCCCTGGAGCGCGCGTGGTTCGAGCGGCAGCCGCTGCGCATCACCTACGTGGACGGCAACTTCCTGGAGACGGTGCGCGAGGTGCGCATCGAGTCCGTGGTGATGGACCGGCACGAGACGCGGCTGGACGCGGTGGACCTCGCGTCCGGGGAGCGGCGCCACTTCCGGTTGGACCGCATCACCCGGGCGGAGGTGGTGGGCGCTTGAAGCGCCCCGGACGGCGCCGCGCTCCTCTGGCGCGGCGCCCTTCCTCCGGGGACCTCAGCCGCGCGAGGGGTAGACGCCTTCCGTCGCGATGATGAAGTTCACGCAGGTGTACGGGTTCTGGACGGGCACGGGCTGGCTGCCGCCGGCGATGCCCACGGCCTGGGCGCCCATGACCGTGCTGGGCGTCGTCGAGTAGGGCGTGGGGGTGCTGCCCGGGGGATAGGCCGCGAGGTACGCGCCCTCCGGGCTCTCCGAGTTGCCCTCCTGCATGCTGGCCATCAGCGGGTGGGTGTGCGCGGGCATCTGCGTCGAGATGAGCGTCACCGACGGCTGGCCGGACGCCTCACCCAGCGTGTGTGGCGCGAGCCCGGGGCCCTGGCCGGGCGCCATGGGGAAGCGGCCGCGCAGGTCCGGCAGCGCGAACGTCGTCCTGCCATCGCCACCGTAGGTGGTGCCCAGGATGCTGAAGAGCGCCTGGTTCTGCGCGATGGAGAGCAAGGCGCCGTTGCAGAAGAGCCAGCCCTTCGGCGCGAAGTCGCCTCCAAACATGATGATCTGCCCAATGTACGGCTCGGACATGGTGCCCCCGGGTGTGACGGATTGTGTGAGCCAGCGAACAGACCATGGGCGGCCACGCGATGAAAGAGCGCGGCGCGTCATCAGGGAAACCAACCCAGCGTGTGCGAAGGTTCACAGTTCGTGAGAGCATGGATTCCTACGCCGCACGTCACCGCGGCGGCTGTCCTTGGGGAGGACCTGTTCCATGTCACTTCGAGCTTTCGTGCCCCTGCATGGGGTGTTCTCGCGGTTCCGCGTGCTGTCGCTCTGCGCGACCTTGATGGTGACCGCCTGCACGGAGGGGACGGCGGGTGATGGCCCGGCGGGACCGGAGGGGCCTCCGGGGCCCGCGGGCGCGACGGGTCCCCAGGGGCCGGCCGGCCCACGAGGTGAGAAGGGCGCCACGGGTGAACCCGGCCTGATGGGTCCCGAGGGGCCGCCGGGCCTGTCAGGTGCCCAGGGCGACCCCGGTCCCCAGGGGCCGCAGGGCATGCAGGGGCCGGCGGGAGCGATGGGGCCGCAGGGGCCCATGGGCCTGACGGGGCCCATGGGGCCTCAGGGCGCGGTGGGGCCCACGGGGCCAACGGGCGCGAAGGGTGACACGGGCGCGAAGGGCGACACGGGCCCGGCAGGCCCGAAGGGTGACACGGGCGACATCGGTCCCGCGGGCCCGAAGGGTGACACGGGCGCGACGGGCGCGACGGGCGCGGTCGGCCCCGCTGGAGCGACCGGCCCCACGGGGCCCCAGGGCCCGAAGGGTGACACGGGCGCGACAGGAGCCACGGGCGCGGTCGGCCCTGCTGGCGCGACCGGCCCTGCCGGCGCGAAGGGTGACACGGGCGCGGCGGGCCCCACGGGCGCGACCGGCCCGATGGGCCCCACTGGCGCGACGGGCCCTGCTGGCGCGACTGGCCCTGCTGGCCCGAAGGGCGACACGGGCGTGGCAGGCCCGACGGGCGCGACGGGGCCTGCCGGTGCGATCGGCCCCGCGGGCCCGAAGGGCGACAAGGGCGACACGGGCGTGGCAGGCCCGACGGGCGCGACTGGCGCGATTGGGCCTGCTGGTGCGACCGGCCCCGCGGGCCCGCAGGGGCCCATGGGCGTAGCGGGACCCGCTGGCGCGACAGGACCCACGGGTGCGACCGGGCCCATGGGCCCGGCGGGGCCCACGGGCGCCGCGGGGGCTCAGGGACCGCAGGGACCGGCGGGCACGCAGGGGCTTTACGGCGATGGCTCCGCAGGGGCGTTCAACGTGGGCGTGGGCCAGACGGTGGACCTCTCCACTCCGGCGGGCGTGGCTTCGCTGCCCTCGGGCTTCAACCTCCAGTTCAGCAGCATCAACATCGCCGGAACGCTGACCCTCCCCAGCGGCAGTGTGCTGCGCTCCACCGGCGACATCACGGTGAGCGGCACGGTGAACGTCAATCCCGGCGCGGAGGACGTGGGCAACGGTGAGGCGCCCACGGGTATCGCCCGGACGGCGGCGACCAACTACAACGGTGGTGCTGGGCTGTCGTCATTCCAGAGCGCCCAGGTGCGCCGGGTGCAGTTCGCGTCGGGCGGAGCTGGCGCGCGCATCTTCGCGGGACCGAGCGCCGACGGAGGCGCGGGTGGAGGCTCGTTGTTGCTGGCCGCGCGGGGCAACATCCGCATCGTCACGGGGGCGAACATCTACGCACGCGGGGAGAACGGCGTGAATACGGGGACTGGCACCCAATCCGTCGTGGGTACGGGCGGAGGCGGAGGCGGCATCGTGCTGGTCGCGGCGAAGGGAAGCATTACGCTGGGCGGCACCATCCACGTTCAGGGCGGCAATGGCGCGAACGGTTACGACGGCAATGGCGGCACGGGTGAAGGCGGTGGCGGTGGCGGTGGCGGTGGCATCGTCCACTTCATCTCCTCCTCGACCGCAAGTGTGACGGGCTCCGTCGTGACGGCGGGAGGCTCGGCGGGCTCCAACGCCGGAGGGGGCAGCAGCAGCATTCCGGGTGGCGGTGGCGGTGGCAGCGGCGGCAGTGGCGGCAACGCGGGCGGTACCGTTCCGGGCACGACGACGATCGATAGCCCCTCCGCGGGCATGGGAGGCTACTTCATCCAGACCGTCGCCCCGGAACCCGAGACGCTGCTGGGGCTGTAGGCGCAAGGCCTCACGGGGCCGGCGGGCTCACCCGCCGCCGGTTCCCGCATCGCCCTCCGGAGCCCGCCACTGGAGCTCCCGGTACGGCGACGCCGGGTCGCTTCCCGGCACGGGCGTGAAGCCGTGCCGGGTGTAGAGCCGCAGCGCCGGATTGTCGCGCGTGACGTGCAGCCGCACGGGCACGCGCGCCCGCGCCGCCTCCGCTTGAAGCGCTTCCAGCAGGTGCGTGCCCAGGCCCTGTCCCCGCCGCGCGGGCAGCAGGGTCACGTCCACAAGCAGCAGCTCCGTGGCGGTGCGCACGAGCCACTGGCGGCCCACGGGCACTCCCTCCACTTCGACGATGGCGTGGCCCTCCGGGGCGTAGGTCGCCGCGTAATGGCGGGCCTGGGCCTGGTGCTGCATGCGCAGGAACAGCTCTGCTTGCGCGGGCGGCCAGCCCCAGGCGCCCAGCTCCTGTTCGCGCGTGCTCGCGTAGAGCGTGAAGAGGAACGGTTCGTCCGCGGGCGTGACCGTGCGCAGGCGGGGCGCGAAGGGTGGGGGTGTCGTCACGGCGGGGAATCCTCCCACGCCGCGCGAGCCCGGGGCGAATGGGGGGCGCCGGGACCGGTCCGCCTGTCCGAGGCGACCCGCGCGAACCTGTCCGACAGTCGGACACCCGCCGTCCCGGGCAACCGGACCCCGCACGCTCCAGCCGTGAGGTGCTGGCGGCGTCAGGACTTCTTCGCGCGCTTCCGGGTCGCGGGCTTCCGCGCCGTCGCGCGGCGGGCGGCCACGGCGGTCCGCGTCTTCTTGGCGCCGGAGCGTTTGGCGGCGGGCTTCGCGCGCTCCTGCGTCGCGTGGTAGCGCTCCAGGAGCTTCGTGCCCTTGGTGGCGAGCCGCTTCGCCCCAGCGTTGTCCTTCGGCACGGGCTCACCCCAGGCGCGGGCGGACAGGGCGAGGCGCGTGGGCTTGCCCTGGTCATCCACCATGGGCCCGCGCGGGTGCGCGAAGTGGCGGCGCAGGAAGCTGCCCTTCCTGCGCAGCTTCTCCGGCGTGTCCGCCTTGCCCTTCACGCCGGGCTTGAGGTTTGCGCCTTCCTTCTCGTGGAACCACTCGCGGCCCGCCGCCGTGAGGCCCCCCTTCGGATCCTTCAGGCGCCGCGTCCGCGTGACGCTCTTGCGAGTGGGGGAACGGGTCGGCATCGGGCGTGCTCCTCTTTGAACGGCGGTGGAGGCTTCCGCAGGAGAGGTAGGTCGTCCCGGCCGGGTTGGCACGACGTGACAGGCCGCCTGCTCCCTACGGCGTGGAGTTCGCCTCCGGAGGCACCAGCGAGTCCGCCAGCGCACGCAGGGCCCGCGCATGCGAGTGCCACGGGTCCTCGCTCTTGAAGACCTCCAGCGGGCGCTGGGGCGGCAGGCCTCGGGCCTCGTAGTCCTGGCCCCGCGCGTCGGCGTAGTGCTCGTTCGACAGGTGCACCGTCCATCCGTTGGGCAGCGGCTTGACGAGCATGTCGGAGAACGCGCCCCGCGTGGCCGTGCCCACGTGGACGACGTTCGGGAGTGCCCGCAGGGCGAGCGTGAGGACCTCGCCCGCGCTCACCGTGATGTCGCTGGTCACCACGTACACCGGCCCGTGGAAGGACGGACGCGGCGAGGGCTGGAGGGTGAACTCCTGCGGCGGCACGTCCTTCGCGCCCGTGGCCCACTTGGAATACGCGCGCCGGGGCTCGGCCGTGAAGCGCTCCGCGATGGCGCGGGCCACGGCGTCGTGACCACCCCGGTTGTTGCTCACGTCCAGGATGAGCGCGTCCGCCCCCGCGAAGGCCGTCAGCGCCTCGTCCAGCACCGGCTCCAGCGCGGCCAGCTCCTGCGCCAGCGTGGGCGCCTGTTCTTCCGTCCCGGCGACGAAGCCGCCCATCGTCAGCAGGTTGAGGTAGGCGACGCGGGGCGCGGCGAAGCCCCACAGGACGCGCTGGTTTCCGACGTGATGTCCCTCGCCGCTCAGCACCGTCTGGAGGATGCCGTCGCGGTAGGCGCGCATCCACTCGCGCTGCACGTCGCGCGGGGGGCGCGCCATCGACTCGGCCGCCATCGCCAGCGTCGCGAGCGTGCCCGTGGGGCGGGGCTCGTACTTCAGCGTGTCCGGGTCCGCGTCGCCCGCGAGCAGCTCCACGTGCGCGTCGTTCAGCGACCGGAGCGCGTCCGCGAAGAGGGTGAACAGCGCGCGGCGGTCCATGTCCGGCGTCACCCACGAGCGCTGCGCGTCCAGGCGGGCCAGCCAGTCCGGATCCCGCTGGGGGAAGGCGGCGTAGTGCTCCGCGAAGGTCGCCCTGAACACGTCGAACAGCTCCAGCGCGCTCCACGTGCGCGGCGTGTCGCAGCCGGCGGGCAGGGCGGCCAGGCGGTCGAAGCGGTAGCGCGTCTCCCCTGGTGCGCCGAGGAAGTCCCGGACGTCCGCCGACGGCCCCGGCTCCTGGACCCCGAACATCTCCATCAACTCCGCGGGCGAGGACGGATCCGGATGGCACCCCGCCGCCGTCTCGTGGTGCAGGCGCATCCCCTCCGGTGTCACCGTGAGCAGCCATCCATAGCCGCGCGAGCGCCACACGCCGGACTCATCCGGAGCGCGGGTCCCCGACGCGGCGTGCGGCGTGGCACACGCGGCGAGCAGCCCCGCGAGCACGAGGAGGACGGCCCCGCGCCAGCGCCCCCCGCCCCCCGACACCCCACCGCGAGCGGGCCGGGGGGACGCGGGGCGTGCGCTATAAACCTCGCGCGGGGTGGGGGTGGCCTGCCCGCTGATGGGAGACAGCATGGGTGGAGTCGCTCGGAAGTTGGGATGGGTGGCCCTGGCGTTGGTGGGGGCCTTCTGCCTGGGCGTGGTGGCGCTGCACCGGGGTGAGTCCATCAGTGCCATCTGGCTGGTGGTCGCCTCGGTCGCGGTCTTCATGCTGGGATATCGTTTCTACGGCCGTTTCATTGCCGAAAAAGCGCTCCAGGTGGACCCCACTCGCGCCACCCCCGCCGAGCGCCGCAACGACGGCCTGGACTACGTGCCCACGGACCGGTGGGTCGTGTTCGGCCACCACTTCGCGGCCATCGCGGGCGCGGGGCCACTGGTGGGCCCGGTGCTGGCGGCGCAGATGGGCTACCTGCCCGGCACGCTGTGGATATTGGCGGGCGTGGTGGTGGCCGGCGCGGTGCAGGACTTCATGACGCTGTTCCTGTCCGTGCGCCGCGACGGCAAGTCGCTGGGCGACATGGTGCGAATGGAGCTGGGGCCCGCGGCCGGCGTGACGGCCATGGTGGGCGTGCTGATGATCATGATGATCATCCTCGCGGTGCTGGCGCTGGTGGTGGTGAAGGCGCTGACGCACAGCCCGTGGGGCACCTTCACCGTGGCCATGACCATCCCCATCGCGGTGGCCATGGGCCTGTACCTGCGCTACGTGCGGCCCGGCAAGGTGCTGGAGGTGTCCATCGTCGGCTTCGTGCTCTTGATGCTCAGCATCTGGCTGGGCGGTCAGGTCTCCGAGTCCGCCACCTGGGGCCCCTGGTTCACCTTCGACAGCCGCACGCTGGCGTGGCTGCTCATCGGCTACGGGTTCTGCGCGGCGGTGCTGCCGGTGTGGCTGCTGCTCGCGCCGCGCGACTACCTGTCCACCTTCCTGAAGATTGGCACCGTGCTGCTGCTGGCGGTGGGCATCGTGCTGGCGGCGCCGCACATGAAGATGCCGGCGGTGACGCGGTTCGTGGACGGCTCCGGGCCGGTGTTCTCCGGCAGCCTCTTCCCGTTCCTCTTCATCACCATCGCGTGCGGCGCGGTGTCCGGGTGGCACTCGCTCATCGCGTCCGGCACCACGCCGAAGATGCTGGCCACGGAGGGGGACGCGAGGCTCGTGGGGTACGGCGCCATGTTGATGGAGGCCTTCGTGGCCATCATGGCGCTCATCGCCGCGTCGGTGCTGGAGCCGGGCGTGTACTTCGCCATGAACTCGCCCGCGGCGCTCATCGGCACGGAGGCGGCGCAGGCGGCGGCGACGCTCAGCCAGTGGGGCTTCGTCGTCACGCCGGAGGTGCTGGAGCAGACGGCGCGCGACATCGGGGAGACGACCATCCTGTCCCGCGCGGGCGGCGCGCCCACCCTGGCGGTGGGCATGGCGCAGATCCTCCACGGGCTGGTGTCCGGGCAGGGGATGATGGCCTTCTGGTACCACTACGCCATCCTCTTCGAGGCCCTCTTCATCCTCACCACCGTGGACGCCGGCACGCGCGTGGGGCGCTTCATGATTCAAGAGCTGGCGGGCCTGGTGTACGCGCCGCTCAAGCGCACGGAGGCCTGGGGCGCGAACCTGCTGGCCACCGCGCTGTGCGTGGCCGCCTGGGGCTACTTCCTCTATCAGGGCGTGGTGGACCCTCTGGGCGGCATCAACACGCTGTGGCCGCTGTTCGGCATCGCCAACCAGATGCTCGCGGCGGTGGCGCTCACGCTGGGCTGCGTGGCGCTGGTGAAGATGAAGCGCGAGCGCTACGTCTGGGTGCCCGGCATCCCCGCCGCGTGGCTGGTGCTGTGCACGCTCACCGCGGGCTTCCAGAAGGTGCTCGGCGGCGACGTGCGCGTGAGCTTCGTGGCCCACGCCCAGGCCTTCTCCCAGGCGGTGGCCGAGGGGCGCGTCATCGCCCCCGCGAAGTCCGTGGAGGAGATGGAGGCCATCATCCGCAATGACTACCTGGATGCCGGCCTCACCGTGTTCTTCATGGTCGTGGTGGTGGCGACACTTCTCTTCGGCGTGCGCGCCGCGCTGCGTGCCCGCGGCTCGCCGGTGCCCACGTCCCACGAGACGCCCTACGTGGCCGCCGCCGTCCCGGTGAAGCCATGAGGCGCACGCTCGCGCAGACGCTCCAGCACGGCTGGCGGCAGGCCGTGCGCACCGCGCGGCTGATGATTGGCGTGCCGGATTACGACACCTACGTCGCCCACATGCGCCGTCACCATCCAGACAAAGCGGTGATGACCTATGCGGAGTTTTTCAACGACCGCCTCCAGGCCCGCTACCGCGCCGGGGGCGGCCGGTGCTGCTGAGCGGATGAGCCGTTGAGTCTTCTGGATACAGCGGCTTCGAGCAGATGGCGGCCAACGCGAGCACGCGCACGGCGTTCGTGAACACGGGGGCGTGCCGTTCTACGGGCGCTCGCCGTCGAGCTACGTGGCCTATTCGGAGCTCGTCGCGCGCGACCCGCAGGCGCCCTACAAGGACAACGTGGGGGACGTCTATTACAACGGCATCGCGACCATCCAGGCGAAGACGCAGTTGGGGAAGCAGAACGGCGGCGTGATGATCTGGGAGCTGTCCCAGGACACGTCCGGGAGCACGTCGCTGCTCAGCGCCATCTACTCCGTGGTGCAGGGCACGGGCGGCACGGGGGCGTACCGGCTGGTGAACAAGGCCTCCGGCCGGTGCGTGGACATCAACGGCCCCAGCACGGCGGACGGCGCCACCATCCACCAGTGGGCCTGCCACACGGGCACCAGCCAGCAGTGGTCGATGGAGGCGACGGACAGCGGCTACTACCGCTTCGTGTCGCGCTACAGCGGCAAGGCGCTGGACGTGCGGGACGTGAGCACGGCGGACGGCGCGGGGCTCCAGCAGTGGTCCTACGGCGGCGGGAGCAACCAGCAGTTCAAGCCGGTGGCGCTGGGCAACGGCTACTACCGGCTGGAGGCGCGCCACAGCGGCAAGGTGCTGGACGTGACGGGCTGCCAGCAGGGCAGCGGTGACGGCACGCCGCTCCAGCAGTGGACCTGGTTCAACAACGACTGCCAGCAGTTCCGGCTGGAAGCGCTGTAGCCCCTTCGCGGGAGGCGGAGCCGGCGCCGTGGGCGAGGCGGATGCTATAGGGGCGTCCGCGATGACCGACCCACGCTCCCCATGGGCACGCCTGCTCCGCCGTCCCATCGACCTGGGTTGGGGGCGCCTGCGCGTCCCGTACGCGACGGCGCTGGGGGCGTGCTTCGCGGTGCTGGCGCTGCGCTCGCACGAGCGGCTCCTCCAGGCGCACCTGTGGGCGGAAGATGGCATGGTGTTCCTGGGGGACGCGCTCGCGTATGGCTTTGGCGCCACGTTCATTCCCTATGCGGGCTATCTGCACATCGTCCCAAGGCTGCTGGCCTGGGGCCTGTCGCTCCTGCCCATCGAAGCGTTCGCGCTCGGGCTGGCGTTCGTCACCCTGGCCATCAACGCGGCGGTGTTCGCGCTCTTCGCGCGGGCCCGCTTCCGCTGGCTGGTGCCCCATGACGGCGTCCGCGTGCTCACCGCCGTGGCGTTCTGCTTCCTGCCGGGGACCTGGGAGGTGACGGGCAACCTCGCCAACCTCCACTCCGTCCTCTTCTACGGGGGGATGCTGGTGGCGCTCCAGGACCTGGACCGTCCGCTGGGAGTCGTGGAGGGCGTGGCGCTGCTCGCGGTGGCATCGAGCGCGGGCGAAGGTGTGTTGCTGGCACCCGTCTTCCTGCTGCGCGGGCTGATGCGGTGGCGCGAGGTCCAGCCCCGGCGTGCGGTGGCGTGGGAGGTGGCGGCGGCGGTGTTGCTGACCGTGCCGGCGGCGGTGAACGCGGTGCTCTTCCGGAAGTCCGGCATGCCCGCCGCGGACTTCGCCACGTGGTCGTTCGCGCGCATGGCCGAGCACGTCTGGAACACCTTCAGCGTCCGTTACGTGCTGTACCCGGTGCTGGGTGAACCCGGGACGTTCGCCTATTTCAACTGGCCGCTCGGTGCGCGGATCCTGGTCGCGGGCGGGTTCATCGCCGTGCTCGTCCTGGGCCTGCGCCGGCTGCCCGCGCGCCCGCGCGCGTTGCTGCTGTTCGTCTGCGCGTGTGTCTTCCTGTTGATTCCGCTCACCTGGTACGTGCGCTCCGGCTCCGCCGAACATCCTTCGTTCGGCGAGCTGCGCAACCCGATCGTGATGCCGGGCCGCTACATGCTGTTCGCGCTCCCGGCGGGAGTTATCCTCTGGGTCGCGGCGCTGGGGCGGTTCCGCGCCGTCCTCGCCGCGAGCCTCTGTGTCTGCGTGGTGGGGCTGGCCTATCGACGTTGGACCTTCGAGCCGTGGGGGCCCGAGCGCGACTGGCCCCGGACCTCCCAACTCATCCGCGAGACCCGCGAGACGCCAGGGGCGGAGGTGGCCGTGCCCATCAACCCCGGTGGATGGCGGATGCAGGTCCACGGCGCCTCAAGCTCGGCGCCGTGAACGCTGTCAGGGCACCTGGGCCTTCGTGAGCGCGTCGCGCAGCCTGCCGGCCAGCACCTGGACGTGGGGTGGCTTCAGGAAGGAGTAGTGGTCTCCGGGCACGGTGTGCGCGTCCAGCCCGCCGGGTGCGTAGGCGGCCCAGCCGTGGTCCCAGCGCGAGCCCTCCGCTTCGAACAGGGTGAAGGGCCCGCTGGCCGGGGGCGGTGCGTAGACCCAGGCCGCGTGCAGGTGGACCTCGAACGCGTGGCGCATGTCGCGCAGCGTTTGCTCCGCCGCGAACAGGGGCTGGCTGGCCTGCTCCAGCGCCGCCATCCACTGGTCGGGGGAGAGTCCTTCGTTCGCCGGCAGCGGCTGGCCCGAGGCGCGCAGCAGATCCTCCAGGAACAGCGCGCTCAGCCGTGCCTTCGCATCCTCCGGGTTGCCCGAGTGCAGGCTCGCGGACGTGTCCAGCAGCGCGAGCAGCGCCACCGTCTCGCCTTGTCGCCTGAGCTGGTGGGCCATCTCCCACGCGATGCTGCCGCCCATGGACCAGCCGCCCAGCAGATAGGGGCCGTGGGGTTGGACCTCCCGGAGGGCGCGCACGTAGAGGGCCGCCATCTCCGGAATGGACTCGCAGGGAGGCTCCGCGCCGTCCAGGCCGCGGGCCTGGAGCCCGTAGAAGGGCTGCTTCGGCCCCAGCGCCCGGGCAAGCTCCGCGTAGGGCGCGACGTTGCCGCCCACCGCGTGGATGCAGAAGAAGGGACGCACGCCTTCCTGGCCCTCTTGAATCGCGACGAGGGGCGACCACGGCGCGGCGTCATCCCGGAGCAGACCCGCCAGGTGCTCCACGGTCGCGTTCTGGAAGAGCGCGGACACGGGCAGCGGACGGCCCAGCCTGGCGCGGATGGCGGACTGCAACCGCAAGGTCAGCAGCGAGTGCCCGCCCAGCTCGAAGAAGTTGTCGCGCACGCCAATGGGATGCACGCCCAGCACCTCCTCCCAGATGCGCACGAGCCGCAGCTCCAGCGGCGTCCGGGGCGCCACCAGGGTCCGGGTGGAGTCGCGGCCTCCTTCCGGCGCGGGCAGCGCCTTGCGGTTCACCTTGCCCGAGGGCGTCAGCGGGAACTGCTCCAGCGGCACCCAGCGCGCGGGCACCATGTATTCCGGCAGCCGCTGCTGGAGGAAGCTCCGCAGCGCGCCGACGTCCAGTGACGTCCCGGCGGCGCCCACCACCCAGGCCACCAGCCGCTTCTGGCCGCTGCCGTCGTCCCTCGCGTCGACGATGCAGTCCCGCACCGACGGGTGCTGCGCCAGCGCCGCTTCGACTTCGCCTGTCTCGATGCGGAAGCCGCGCACCTTCACCTGCGCGTCGCGCCGGCCGAGGAACTCCAGCGTGCCGTCCGGCAGGAACCGCGCCCAGTCGCCGGTGCGGTACAGCCGGCCTCCCGGCGTGGGGCTGTGCGGGTCGGGGATGAAGCGGTCGGCGGTGAGGCCGGGCTGATCCAGGTAGCCGCGGCAGACCTGCACCCCGCCCACGTACAGCTCGCCCGTCACGCCTTGCGGCACCGGACGCAGGTGCGCGTCCAGCACGTGGATGGCCACGTTGCTCAAGGGCCTGCCAATGGAGGGCAGGTCCGGCCACGCCGCCGGGTCTCCCTTCAGCGACAGCGACGTCACCGCGTGGGCCTCGGAGGGCCCGTAGTGGTTGTGCAGCACGGCGCCCGTGCGCTTCATGAAGCGGCGGAGCGCGGGCGACATGCGCAGTTGCTCGCCCGCGACCATGATCTCCCGGACCCGCGTGGGCCAGGTGCCCTCGCGCTCGGCCACCTCCGCCAGGTTCTGGAGCGCGACGAAGGGCATGAAGAACCGCTCGATGCCCGCGCTCTCCAGCAGCGCGAGGAGCTGGCTTGCGTCGCGGCGGGTCTCGTCGGTGAGCAGCACCAGCTCACCGCCCGCGGCCCAGGTCGCGAACAGCTCCTGGAACGACACATCGAAGCTCAGCGCGGAGAACTGGAGCGTGCGCGCCCCGGGCGCCACCGAGTCCCCCAGTTGCCAGTGGAGCAGGTTCACCAGCGCCTCGCGGTGCATCGCGATGCCCTTGGGCGTGCCGGTGGAGCCGGAGGTGAAGATGACGTAGGCGAGCGCCTGCGCGTTGCCCACGGGGGCGGGACGCGCGTCGGACTCGCGGGCGAGGAGGTCCGCCTGCGTGTCGAGCTCCAGCGACAGCGCGGTGCCGCCGCCGAGGGTGCCGTGCAGCGCCCGCGACGTGAGCAGCACCGCCGCCCCGGAGGCCTGGAGCATCGCGGCGAGCCGCTCCGGCGGATAGGCCGGATCCAGCGGCACGTAGGCGCCTCCCGCCTTGAGCGTTCCCAGCACGGCCACGGCCAGCTCCAGCGAGCGGTGCAGGTGGATGCCCACGCGGACGTCGGCGCCCACGCCGTGCCGGCGCAGGTGGTGCGCGAGCTGGTTGGAGCGGCGCTCCAGCTCCGCGTAGGTGAGCGTTCGCGCTCCGAAGCGCACCGCGATGGCGTCAGGCGTGCGCGTGGCCGTGGCCTCGAAGAAGGCGTGGACGCTGGACACGGAGGGGTAGGGCACGGACCGGAGCGTCCACTGCGCGAGCTGCCGTTGCTCCCCGTCGGTGAGCAGGGACAGCGTGGCCAGCGGGGCATCCGGTGTCGCGAGCGCGCTTCCCAGGAGCTGGGTGTAGTGGTCCGCGAAGCGCGCGACCGTGTCCTCGTCGAAGAGGGCGGTGTTGTATTCCCACGCGCTCGACCAGCCTTCGGGTGACTCGCGCACGAAGAGGGTGAGGTCGAACTTGGCCATGCCGGGCTCGAAGGTCAGCGCCCGCACGGAGACGCCGGGCAGCTCCCACGGCGCCCCCGCGTTCTGGAAGACGAACATCACCTGGAAGAGCGGCGAGCGGCTCAGGTCGCGCGAAGGGACGAGCGCGTCGACGAGCTGCTCGAAGGGCATGTCCTGGTGGGCGTAGGCGCCGAGGCAGGCTTCGCGCACGCGGCCCAGCAGCGAGCGGAAGCTCTCCGCGCCGGACGCATCCACGCGAAGGGCGAGGGTGTTGGTGAAGAAGCCGATGAGGTTCTCCACCTCGCGACGGCCGCGCCCGGCGATGGGCGTGCCGATGACGAAGTCCTCCTGGCCGCTGTGACGGGCGAGCAGCGCATGGAAGCCCGCGAGCAGCAGCATGAAGGGCGTGACGCCCGCATCCCGCGCCAGTGACTGGATGGCGGCGGGAAGAGACGCAGGCAGCGGGCGCGAGAGCTGAAGCCCCTTGAAGGACTGCACGGGCGGACGCGGCCGGTCCGTGGGCAGGTCCAGCGTGGGAGGTGCGCCCTCCAGGTGCTGCTTCCACCATGCGCGCTGCGCCTCCAGGGGCTCCCCCTGCATCACCTGCCGCTGCCAGGCCGCGAAGTCCGGGTACTGCACGGGGAGCTGGGGCAGGGCAGGGGACCTGGCGCTGTAGAGGGCCTTGAGCTCACGCACCAGGATGTCGATGGACCAGAAGTCACAGACGATGTGGTGCATGACCAGCAGCAGCGCGTGACGCTCCGGCGCGGTGCGCACCAGCGTGGCGCGCACGAGCGGTCCATGCTCCAGGTCGAAGGGCTTGCGAAGCTCCGCTTCCGCACGCTGGCGGAGCGCGGCGTCAGGGGTCTCCTCCAGCGCGAGCGTCAGGGGCTGATGCGCACGGACGTGCTGCACGGGCTGGCCGCCCTCTTCGGAGAAGGTCGTGCGCAGGGCCTCATGGCGCTGGATGAGCGCGTCCAGCGCGGCTTCCAGTGCACGGGCATCCAGCGGCCCTTCCAGTTGGAAGAAGAAGGGGACGTTGTACGCGTACCCTTCCGGATCCAGCCGCGCGAGGAACCACAGCCGCTGCTGCGCGAAGGACAGCGGCAGCGGCTGCTCACGCGAGACCTCGACGATGGGGGGCGTGGGGGGGCCATGGCCTCCCTTCTTCAATGCCTCCAGGCGCTCCGCGAAGCGGGCCACGGTGGGTGCTTCGAAGAGCAGCCGCACGGGGACGTCCTGCTGGAGCACGTCCCGCAGACGTGACACCACTCGCGTGGCCAGGAGCGAGTGGCCTCCCAGCTCGAAGAAGTGGTCGTGCGCCCCCACTCGGCTGACGTTCAAGAGGGGCGCCCACAGCTCCGCGACCAGGGACTCCCAGCCCTCGCGCGGCGCGACGTAGGTGTCCTTGCTCCCGCTCGCGTCCGGTGCGGGCAGGGCCTTGCGGTCCACCTTTCCCGACGGCGTGAGCGGCAGCCGCTCCAGCTTCACGATGGCGGAGGGGACCAGGTGCACCGGCAGCTTCGCGGCGAGGCTGGCGCGCAGCGCGACCGGCTCCACCGCCATGCCGGCGACGTAGGCCACCAGGCGCTTGTCGCCGGGGGCGTCCTCGCGCACGACGACGACCGCGTCCGTGACGCCCTCCGAGTCCTTGAGGGCGGTCTCAATCTCTCCGGGCTCGATGCGGAAGCCGCGCAGCTTCACCTGCGAATCGTTCCGGCCGAGGAAGTCGAGCACGCCGTCGGGGCGCCACCTCGCGCGGTCTCCCGTGCGGTACAGCCGCGCTCCTGGCGTGGTGCTGAACGGGTGCGGAACGAAGCGCTCCGCCGTCAGCGCGGGCTGGTGCAGGTAGCCCCACGCCAGGCCGTCACCGCCCACGTACAGCTCGCCCGCCACACCCACCGGGGCCGGGGCTCCCAGCGCGTCCAGCACGTAGGCCTGCGAGTTGGCGATGGGACCGCCAATGGGGATGGGGGCTCGCGCATCCGCGGGGACGGTGAGCCGGTACGCGGTGGAGATCGTCGTGTTCTCCGTGGGGCCGTAGGCGTTGACGATGGGCTGGCCCGCCTCCAGGAGCCTCCGTGCGGCCACGGGAGACATCACGTCTCCGCCCGTCATCACCTGCCGCACGCTCGCGAGCGCGCGGGGCTGCGCCATCACCATCTGCTCGAACAGCGCGGTGGTGAGGAACAGCGTGGTGATGCGCTCGCGCTCCAGCGTCGCACCCAGCTCCTCCAGCGAGGGCTGGTGCGCCGGGAAGACGACCAGCTTCGCGCCGTGCAGCAGCGCGCCCCACAGCTCCAGCGTCGCCGCGTCGAAGGAGATGGGCGCAAGCTGGAGGAGCACCTCCTCCGGTCCGAACCGCGCGTAGTTCGTGCCCGTCACCAGCCGCACCACGCCCCGGTGCGGGATGCACACGCCCTTGGGCCGGCCAGTGCTGCCGGACGTGTACATGACGTAGGCCAGCGCCTCGGGCGGTACGGTGATGCGCGGCGCCTGCGTGGACTCCCGCGCGAACGGGCGCCATGACGGCTCCAGCACCACCACCCGCGCCTCCAGCGCCGCGAGCTTCTGCTCCTGTCCCGGCTGCACGAGCAGCACCGGCAGCCGCGTGTCGCGGGCCATGAAGAGGAGTCGCTCGGTCGGGTAGGACGGATCCAACGGGACGTAGGCGCCACCGGCCTTGAGGATGGCCAGCGTGGCCACCACCAGCTCCAGCGAGCGGCCGGTGCACAGGCCCACCGGAGTGCCCGCGCCCACGCCCAGGCCCCGCAGGTGGTTCGCGAGCTGGTTGGCGCGGGTGTCCAGCTCCGCGTACGTCAGGTGGCTGTCTTCGAACGTCACCGCGATGGCGTGTGGCGCTCGCGCGGCCTGTGCTTCGAAGAGGGAGGGCAGGGACGCGTCGCGCGGATGGCCCGCGTGGGTGTCGTTCCAGGTCACCAGCAGTTGGTGACGCTCGTCCTCGGAGAGCAGCGGGATGCGGGAGAGGGGCCGTTCGAAGTCGGAGACGGCGGCCTCCAGCAGGCGCGTGTAGTGCGTGGCCATGCGCGCCACCGTCGCCTCCTCGAAGAGGGCGGTGTTGTACTCCCAGAGGAAGCCCAGGCCCTCCTGGGCCTCCTGCGCGAAGAGGGTGAGGTCGAACTTCGACATCCCCGTCTCCACGTCAAGCGGCTCCACGGCCAGGTCCGGCAGGGCCCGCGCCGGAGCGCCTCCGGCGTTCTGGAGGACGAACATCACCTGGAACAGCGGCGCGCGGCTGGTGTCGCGCTCGGGCTGGAGCGCGTTCACCAGTTGCTCGAAGGGCAGGTCCTGGTGGGCGAAGGCCTCCAAAGTCACGTCGCGCGTGAGCCCCACCAGGTCGCGGAAGCTCGCGCCCTGGGGGGAGGTGATCCGCAGCGGCACGGTGTTGATGAAGAAGCCGACCAGTCCCTCCAGCTCCTGCCGCTGACGGCCGGCGAGCGGCGCGCCGATGACGAGGTCGTCCTGACCGCTGTAGCGGGAGAGCAGGGCGTGGAAGCCCGCCAGCAGCAACATGAAGGGCGTCACGCCGTGGCGCTGGCCCAGGGCCTCCACGGCCCGGGACAGCGCGGGCGAGGCCTTCCAGGCCAGGTGCGCGCCCTCGAAGGTCTGCACCGCCGGACGCGGCCGGTCCGTGGGCAGCATCAGGGCGGGAGGCGCGTCCTGGAGCCGGGCCTTCCACCAACCGAGCCGCTCCTCCACCGTCGCGCCCACCCACGCCAGTCGCTGCCAGCGCGCGAAGTCCGCGGGCTGGAGCGGCAGCGCGGGCAGCTCCGCCGCGGCTCCACCTGTCTCCTCGCGGTAGAGCGCGGTCAGCTCGCGCTCCATCACGCCCAGCGACCAGCCGTCGCAGATGATGTGGTGCAGCGTGATGAGCAGGGCATGGTCCCCGTCACCCACGCGCACCAGCGTCGCGCGCAGCAAGGGGCCTTGAGCCAGGTCGAAGGGGCGGCGCACCTCAGCCTCCGCCCGGCGCATGAGCGCTTCCGGCGAGGGCACCTGTTCGCGGCGCAGGGGGACGAACAGTGCTGGAGCAATGCGCTGCACCGGCTGGCCCTGGTGCTCCTCGAAGGTCGTGCGCAGCGCTTCGTGCCGCTGGACCAGACGCTGGAGACTCCGCTCCAGCGCGTCGGCGTCGAGCGGGCCCGTCCAGCGCGTGAACCAGGGCAGGTTGTACGAGAACCCTTCCGGATCCATCCGCGTGAGGAACCACAGGCGCGCCTGCGCGAAGGACAGGGGCGGCGTCTCGCCGCGCGGGCGGGGCTCGAGCGGTGGCTCCGCGGTCTGGCCCGCCTCCGGCTTCAGCGTGGACAGGTGCTCCGCCAACTCCTCCACGGTGGGGAAGGCGAACAGCGCGCGCACGGGCAGGTCCACCTGGAGCCGGTCGCGCAGCCGCGACGTCACCTGCGTCGCCAGGAGCGAGTGACCGCCCAGCTCGAAGAAGTGGCCCTGCGCACCCACTCGCGGCAGTTGCAGCAGCGAGGCGAAGACACCCGCGACCTCCGTCTCCAGCGGCGTGCGCGGGGCCACGAAGTCCCGGGCGCCTTCCGCGTCGTCGCCCGGAGCGGGCAGGGCGCGGCGATCCAACTTGCCGCTGGGCGTGAGCGGGAACGCGTCCAGCAGCACGAAGGCCGCGGGCACCATGTACTCCGGCAGCCGGTCGCGCAGCGCCGCCTTGAGCTCGCCGGCCTCCACGGCCGCCCCGGGCTGCGTCACCACGTAGGCCACCAGGTGCTTGCCCCGGGCCGGGTCCTCGCGGGCCACCACCGCCACGTCCTTCACGCCCGGCAGCTTCGCCACCGCCGCCTCCACCTCCGGCAGCTCGATGCGATAGCCGCGCAGCTTCACCTGTGCGTCGCGCCGGCCCAGGAACTCCAGCGTGCCGTCCGGCAGGTACCGGGCGAAGTCACCGGTGCGGTACATCCGCGCGCCCGGGTGCGGGCTCAGCGGATCCGGCATGAAGCGCTCCGCCGTCAGGTCCGGCCGGTGCAGGTAGCCCCGCGCCAGCCCCGCCCCGCCGATGAACAGCTCGCCCGCGACGCCCACCGGCACCGGCTCGCCGCGCGCGTCCAGCAGGTACGTCCGCGCGTTGGTGATGGTGCGGCCGATGGGGGGCAGGTCCGGCCAGGTGTCCGGGTTCCCCTTCAGCACGTGGGCGCTGGCCGCGTGCGTCTCCGTGGGGCCGTAGTGGTTGTCCAGCACGCACCCGTCCAGCGCGTGCAGCAGCCTGCGCAGCGCGGGCGTCATCCGCAGTTGCTCGCCCGCGGTGTTGATCTCCCGCAGCGTCGTGGGCACCAGCCCCTCCGCGTCCGCCACCTCCGCCAGGTGCTGGAGCGCCACGAAGGGCAGGAAGATGCGCTCCACGCCATGCGCGCGCATCAGCGTGAGCAGGGCCCGTCCGTCGCGCCGCGTGTCCTCCGGCATGAGCACCAGCTCTCCGCCCGCGGCGAAGGTGGGCAGCATCTCCTGGAAGCACACGTCGAAGCTCAGCGCGGAGAACTGGAGCGTGCGCCCCCGGGGCGCGGCGGAGCGGCGCACCTGCCACTGGATGAGGTTGAGCAGCGGGCGGTGTGGCATCGCCACGCCCTTGGGCACCCCCGTGGAGCCGGACGTGAAGATGACGTAGGCCAGCGTGTCCGGCCCTCCCACGGGCACGGGCGCCGTCGCCGGCATGTCCTCGTCGTCCTCCAGGAACAGCCGCTCCACGCCGTCCTCCGGCAGTCCGGACGCCAGCGAGCGCCGGGTGACGAGCACCCTCGCGCGCGACGTCTGGAGCATCAGCGCCAGCCGCTCCGGCGGATAGGCCGGATCCAACGGGCAGTAGGCCGCCCCGGACTTGAGGATGCCCAGCACGCCCACCGCCAGCTCCAGCGAGCGGTCCACGCACAACCCCACCGCCGTGTCCGGCGTCACGCCGCGCGCCCGCAGCGCATGGGCCACGCGGTTCGCCCGGGCCTCCAGCTCCGCGTACGTCAGGTGCGCGTCCCCGAAGCGCACCGCCACCGCGTCCGGGCTCCTGCGCACGCTGTCCTCGAAGAGGGCGTGCACGCCGGAGCGCACCGGCACCTGGGCGAACGTGTCGTTCCAGTCCACCACCGCGCGCTCCCGCTCGCGCGGCGTCAGCAGGGGGAGCGCGGAGACAGGAGACTCCGGCCGGGCGACGGCGCCCTCCAGCAGGCGCGCGTAGTGCGCGGCCATGCGCGCCACCGTCGCCTCGTCGAAGAGGTCCGCGTTGTACTCCCAGCGGGCCTCCATGCCCTGCGGGTCCTCATAAAGGAACAGGGTGATGTCGAAGCGCGCGACGCCGGGCTCGAAGTCCACCTCCGTCACGGTGAGGCCGGGCCACTTGAGCGCGGCCCACGGCGAGTTCACGTGCACGAACATCGCCTGGAACAGCGGCGAGCGGCTGGGGTCGCGCTGGGGCACCAGCAGGTCCACCAGTTGTTCGAAGGGCATGTCCGGGTGCGCGTACGCGCCCATGCACACGTCGCGCACGCGGCCCAGCAGCGCGAGGAACGTCGGGTCACCGGACGCGTCCAGCCGCAGCGCCAGCGTGTTGGCGAAGAAGCCGATGAGCCGCTCCACCTCGCGACGTCCGCGCCCCGCCACGGGCGTGCCCACCACCAGGTCCTCCTGCCCGCTGTAGCGCAGGAGCAGCACCTGGAACGCCGCCAGCAACGCCATGTACGGCGTGACCGCGGCCTTGCGGCTCAGCTCGCGGATGCCCGTGGCCAGCGCCGGAGCCATGGGCAGGCGGTACACCGCGCCCCGCGACGTCTGGCGCGGCGGACGGGGGCGGTCCGTGGGCAGCTCCAGCGCGGGCGGGGCTCCGGACAGCCGCTCCTTCCACCACGCGCGCTCGGCCTCCAGGAAGTCACCCGTGAGCGTCTGCCGCTGCCAGTGCGCGAAGTCCGCGTACTGCGCCGGCAGCTCCGGCAGGCGGGGCGGTTCGTCGCGCGTGAAGGCGCTGTAGAGCGCGCTCAGTTCGTTCGCCATCCACCCCAGCGACACCGCGTCGCAGACGATGTGGTGCGTGACGAAGAGCAGCGCGTGCTCGTCCGGAGCAACCCGCGCCAGCGTGGTCCGCACCAGCGGCCCGCGCTCCAGGTCGAAGGGCCCGCGGGCCTCCGCCTCCGCGAAGTCGCGGAGGGCGCGCTCACGCGCCTCCCCGTGCGTGGACAGGTCCACCCCGCGCAGGGGCACCTCCAGCGCCGGGGCGATGCGCTGCACCGGCTGCCCTCCCACGGCGGCGAACGTGGTGCGCAGCGACTCATGGCGGGCCACCACCGCCTGGAGCGCCCGCGCCAGCGCGCCCGCGTCCAGCGCGCCCTTCAGCCGCACGAAGAAATAGACGTTGTACGTGGCGCTCGTGCCCTCCAACTGCGCCAGGAACCACAGGCGCTGCTGCATGAAGGACAGCGGGAGCGGCTGGCTCCTGGAGACGAGGGGCAGCGGGGCGCGCTTCTTCCCCGGCGTGGCCGGCGAGGAGGTCGTCATCGGGATGGCTCCGTTACACTTCGAAGGCGGCGAAGCCGCGCGAGCGCAGGGCGCGCAACAGCACGGCGAGGACGAAGAACCCCAGGGCCGCGCTCGCGGTGACCCACCGGATGCCCCAGCGGTCCCCCAGCGCGCCCTGCACCCAGACGCCCAACGTGAAACCCACGAAGAGCAGCATCGCGCTGAGGCTGGCGATGCGCGCCTGGAGCTCGTTGGACACGCGCGCCAGGCACAGCGCGGACAGCCCCGTGAGCGTCAGCATGTACAGCGCGCCCAGCGCCATCACCGCGACCGCCGCGACCGGCAGCGACGGTGACAGCCAGTACGCCGCCGCCGTGGGACCAATCAAAAGCAGGGCCACTTCCAGGAGCCGCCCCTTGCCCAGCCGGTCCGTGAGCGCCCCCGCGCCCAGCGCCGCCAGCAGCGAGCCCACGCCCTGCGCCGTGACGAGCACCGACGTCGCGCCCGCGTCCAACTGGAACACCTGGATGGCCATCACCGGCGCCAGCGCCGTGAAGGGCGCGATGCACACCGCGATGGCCAGCGTGCCGCCCAGCGCCACCACCAGCGCCTCGTCCGCGCGCGCCACCCGGAGCCCCTGCACGATGCCCGCCCACAGCCCGCCGAAGTCCGCCGTCTTCCCCGCGGCCGTGGCCCGCACCCGCGTGAGCGACAGCAGCACCGCGCCAAAGGACAGCGTGTTGAGCAGCAGCGCCCAGCTCACGTCCGCGTGCGCGATGACGAGCGCCCCCAGCGCGGGCCCGCAGATGCGCCCCAGGTTGTTCTGCGCGGCGTTGAGGCTGAGCGCGCTGTGCAGGTCCTCCTTTGGCACCGACACGGCGATCATCGCGGAGTACGCGGGCGTGAAGAGCGTCACCGCGCAGCCGTTGAGGAAGGAGATGACCGCCACCCACTGCACCGTCAGCCGCCCGCTGAAGGCCAGCGCCGCCAGCGTGCCCGCGAGCGCCATCTGCACCAGCGCCCCCATGCCCACCGCCCGGCGCCGGTCGAACCGGTCCCCCAGCGCGCCTCCCAACGGCGACAGCACGATGGCCGGCAGGAACGTCAGCGCCGCCACCCCGCCCGTCCACTCCGCCCGGCCCGTCACCTTCGTCACGTACACGCCCAGCGCCAGCACCTCCATCCACGTGCCGATGTTGGACAGCGCCGCTCCGCCCCACAGCAGGGCGAAGTCGCGGTGCTTGAGCACGCGCAGCGAGGACCACCGGGACGAAGGAGGCGTGGACACACTCGCTTTCTAATTCACCGAGAGCGCCGGGTGTTCACGGACTTCGAAGCTGTTGGGTCTGGATGGAGTTCCGGCGGAAACGTGCAGTGCTGCTTCAGTTCCGCCGGGGCAGGCGCAGGGTGAAGGTGGATCCTTCACCCAGGGTGGAGCGCGCGGAGAGCGAGCCGCCGTGCAGCTTCGCGAGGGCCGCGGCGATGAAGAGGCCCAGGCCGTGGCCGCGCCCGCGGTCCTCGTCCGCGCGCTGGAAGCGGTCGAAGACGTGGGGCAGGGCGCTGGCGGGGATGCCCACGCCCCAGTCGCGCACGTGGACGAGGACGAGGCCCGGGTTGAGCGTCACGCCCACCTCGACGTGGCGCGACGTGCCGCCGTACTTCACCGCGTTGGACAGCAGGTTGTTGAGCACCTGGCGCAGCCGCTCCGCGTCCAGCATCAGCGGCTCCACCTGCTCCAGGGCGCGCAGGGAGAAGTCCATCTCCGGTTGCAGCTCGCGCCACTCCTGGACGAGCTCCTGGAGGAAGGGCGTCAGCTCCGTGGGCTGGAGCTTCAGCTCCAGCTTCCCGTCCGCCAGCCGGGAGGCGTCCAGGATGGACGTCACCAGCCCGTTCATCCGGTCCAACTGGCGCAGCACGGCCTCTGCGGAGCGGCGCTCGTCGTCAATGCCGCGCTTGTGCACCTTGCGCAGCAGCAACTGCGTGTTGAGCCGCGCGGAGCTGAGCGGCGTCTTCAGCTCGTGCGCCACCCAGTTGAGCATCTCCTCGCGGGCCAGGCTCAGCGCGTTGGGGGGCTCGCGCGCCGGGAAGCCCGCTTCCTGGCGGGCCGCGAGGCGGTGCTGGAGCGCCTGGCTCACCGCCTGCTCGAAGGTGGTCAGGTCCACCGGCTTCGCGAGGAAGGTCTGGGCGGCCTCGCGCCCCTGCGGACGCGCCGCGCTCAGGAGCAGGAAGGGCACGTCCGACAGGGCCGGCTCGGAGCGCATGGCGTGCAGCAACTGCATGCCCGTCTTGCGCGGCATCATGTGGTCGCTGACCACCAGGTCCGGCGTCTCCGTGCGGGCCAGCAGCAGCGCCTCCTCCCCGTTGTGCGCGCGCACCACGCGGTGGCCCAGGTCCTCCACCACCTCGGAGAAGACCTCCAGCAGCGCCTCTTCATCCTCCGCGATGAGGACCAGGCTCATTCACCCATTCCTCCAATGTGCGTCCCCAGCGGCCGGGCCTGTCCGGTGAGCAGGCCCATGGCGGAACGCAGCGGGGCCAGCACCTTCACGCCCGTGTCCTGGATCTGGAACTCGCGCAGGTCCGCGGAGTACTCGCTGTCACGCATCTTGAGCACGGACAGCAGGCGGTGCATCTGGCCGTGCAGCTCCACGTAGCGCAGGAGCAGCAGGTTCTCTCCCAGGCTGGCGATGGGCGCGTCGTTGAAGTCCAGCTCCGTGCCGACGATCTTCGGCACCTCCCGCGTGAACACGGTGGTGATGCCGCGCATGCGCAGCCGCATCGCCAGCGACGCCAGGAAGGTGCGCCGCCGCGAGGCGTCCAGGATGGACAGCTCCAGCTCCGTGAGCCCGTCCAGCACCAGCCGCTTGGCGCCGAGCGCGTCCACCTGCGCCAGCAGGTCCCGGATGAGCTCGTCCGCCTCCAGCTCCATGGGCGGCACGAAGCGCAGCGTCAACCGCCCATCGTCCAGCAGCGGGGCCACGTCCAGTCCCACGCGCTGGGCGCGGGCCCGGAGCATGGCCGGGGCATCGAAGAAGGAGACGAAGAGCGACTTCTGACCGTGGCGCGCGCCATCCGCGGCGAAGTGCAGGGCCACCAGCGTCTTGCCAATGCCCATGCTCCCCGCGAGCATCGTGGTGCTGAGCTCCGGAAGCCCGCCGTGCATCAGCGCGTCCAGCTCCGGGAGCCCGAACGCCATGCGCTTGAGCGTGGGCGGCTCGTCCCGCAGCTCCAGGGGGACGGCCTCCAGGCGCGGGATGAACTCCACGCCGCTCTGGCGCATGATCATGGTGTGCTCACCGGTGAGGTGGGGCCGGCCGCGCAGCTTCACCACCTCCACGCGGCGCACCCGGCGGGAGCCGTGCGGCTGGATGGACAGCGCCACGATGCCGTCCACCGTGGTGGCCTCCGGCAGCTCCATCAACCGGCCCAGCGGGTACTCCGTGGTGAACAGGCCGATGCAGTTGCAGGCGGCCAAGCCGATGCCCAGCTCGTAGAGGAACTCGCGCAGCCGCGCCTCGTCCTGCCAGAGGTCCCGGATGGAGCGCAGCCCGTCGATGAAGAGCATGGCCGCGCCGCGCTCGCGCACCGTCTGGAGGATGAGCTCCCGGGCCTCCTTGGGCCCCCGCTTGAGCGCGGAGTAGGCGCTGATGAGGAAGAGCTTCTCGCCCAGCAGATCCGGCTGGAAGAAGGAGAAGGCGGACAGCGCCTCCATCAGCTTGTCGTGGGGCTCCGAGGTGACGGTGACCACCACCACGGGCATGCCGCGCGCCGCGGCCGCGAAGGCCACCTGGCTGCACAGCACCGTCTTGCCCGACCCCGGCGTGCCGGTGACGATGAAGGACTGACGCGGGGGGATGCCTCCGCCCAGGAGGGCGTCGAAGCTGGGGATGCCGCTCTGGAAGAGCGAGGTGTTGCCACGGGTCATGCCAGAATCCGTCGAACGGCGAGGACCAGATGCGCGTGCCTTTCCGCCGTTCGGAAGCACATGCGAGGACAGGGGATTCGCGGGGTGTGAACAGGGCGCGTCTGGAGCGCCCCCGCTTCCCTGCCGGCATAACCGACGGCCTCGGGTCCAACCAACGGGATGAACCCGCTTTTCTCGTGCTGCGACGACAGGTCAACACCGCCGGCCGTGGGGCAGGCGGCCCACCCGGCGTCAGCGCGAGGGCGCGGGCTGCTCGTCCGGGGAGCGGGCGCTGAAGCCCTTGAACAGCACCAGGGACACCCCGAGCCCCACCGCGCACACCGCGGAGACGTAGTGCGCGGGCGCGAGCGGGTTCTCTTTCAAGGCCAGCGTCACGGCGAGCGGCGTGAGGCCGCCGAACAGCGCGTACGCCACGTTGTAGGAGAACGACAGGCCGGAGAAGCGCACCGCCGGGGGGAAGGCGTGCACCATCACCGCGGGCACCACGCCGGCCACGCCCACGCAGAACCCCACGCCCGCGTAGAGCGGCACCAGGTGCTCCGGCGCGCTCGCCACGCCCCGGTAGAACACCTGCGCCGCGACGAGCAGCATCCCCGAGCCGAGCGCCATGGCCCGCGTGGGCCCCAGCCGGTCCGCGAGCAGGCCGTAGCAGACGCAGCCCAGCGTGAGCGTGAGCGTGGCCACGCTGTTGGCCGCCAGCGCCTTCGCGGGCGGGATGCCGTGCAACTGCTGCATCAGCGTGGGCGTCATCAGGATGATCACCACGATGCCGGCGGTGAGCACCCAGGTGAACAGCATGGACACGACGACGGCGGGCGCGTGGCCGCGCAGCGCGGCCTTGAGCGGCAACTCGCGCACCAGCGCCTTCTTCTGGCGCATCTCCTCGAAGACGGGCGTCTCCTGGAGCCAGCGGCGCAGGAACACGGCGAAGAAGCCGAACACGCCGCCCACCACGAAGGGCACGCGCCAGCCGTACGCCAGCACCTGCTCCGGCGTGAACGCGGTGTTGACCGCCGTGGCCACCAGCGAGCCCAGGAGGATGCCCAGCGTGAGCCCGGAGGTGAGCGTCCCGCACGCCAGGCCCACCCGGCGCTCCGGCACGTGCTCGGAGACGAACACCCACGCGCCCGGCACCTCTCCGCCCACCGCCGCCCCCTGGAGCAGCCGCAGCACGAGCAGCAGGAGCGGCGCCGCGTACCCGGCCGTGGCGAACGTGGGCAGCAGGCCCATGCACAGCGTGGGCACCGACATCAGGAAGACGCTCAACGTGAACATCCGCTTGCGCCCGGTCCGGTCCCCGAAGTGCGCCATCACGATGCCGCCCAGCGGCCGCGCCAGGTACCCCGCCGCGAACAGCCCGAACGTCTGCAACTGCCGCAGCCAGTCCGCCGTCTCCGGAGGGAAGAACAGCTTCCCCATCACCGCCGTGAAGAACACGAAGATGATGAAGTCATAGAACTCCAGCGCGCCCCCCAGCGCCGCCAGCCCCAGGGTGCGGATGTCCCGGGCGGACAGCGGACGGGGAGCGGCCTGCGGGGACGGGGCGTCTGAGGAGGAGGTCGCCATGCGCTTGAGGACCCGGAGGATATGCCGGGTGCCCCGCGTGTCACCGATCCGTCACGTTGTTAAAGTGTATTCTCCGTAAAACCAGTTGACACGTTGTGCGAAACTTGTGGGGAGGTCTCGGCATCGGTATCTTCCCGGAATTGCGAGTTCCGTCCCGGGAGTACAATTTGGACAGGGTTGATACCGCGACGCCTACGCCGGCCGCACCCGGGGTGAACCCCCTCTTCGGGAAGTACCGCATGGTGCAGCGGCTCGCCACGGGCGGGATGGCGCACCTGTTCCTGGCGACGATTGACGGGCCGGACGGCTTCTCCAAGGCGTGCGTCATCAAGCGCATCCTGCCGGAGTACGCGAACCTGGAGCCCTTCGCGCGGATGTTCGCGGACGAGGCGAAGGTGGCGGCGCTGCTGACGCACCCGAACATCGTGCAGGTGTTCGACTTCGGGAAGATCGACGGTCAGTACTACCTGGCGATGGAGTGGATCCAGGGCCAGTCGCTGGACCGCATCATGCGGCACGCGGCGGCGGCGAACATCCCGCTGGGGCCCCGGGTGACGGTGGACGTGGGGCTGGCCATGTCGGACGCGCTCACGTACGCGCACGCGAAGACGCTGTCGGACGGGACGCCCCTGAAGCTGGTGCACCGGGACATCACGCCGGGCAACGTGCTGGTGTCGCGCGACGGCATCGTGAAGCTGGCGGACTTCGGCATCGTGAAGAGCTCCGTGAACCTGGAGCGCACGGTGGCCGGGGTGGTGAAGGGCAAGTACGCGTACATGTCCCCGGAGCAGATTACGAACCGGGAGCTGGACCACCGCTCGGACCTGTATTCGCTGGGCATCGTGCTCTACGAGGCGTCCACGGGGCGCCGGCTGTTCAAGCGCGACTCCATGGAGGCCACCATCATGGCCGCGTCGGCGGGGGACGTGCCGCCGCCGTCGCACGTGGCGCCGGGCTTCCCGCCGGAGCTGGAGCGCATCCTGCTCAAGTGCCTGGCGAAGGACCCCGCGCAGCGCTACCAGACGGCGCGCGAGCTGCACGACGACCTGGAGCGCTACCGCACGGCGCAGCACTGGACGTCCGGCGGCCGGGAGCTGGCGACCTTGATGGCCACGCTCTTTCCCCCGGATGCCTCCGGCCGCGTGTCCACGGCGCTGGCGGTGCCGGGGTCCATGCCGGGCTCGTCGACAGGCGCTTCGGCGGGCGCGTCGGCGGAGGCCTCGGGCATGGGCTCCACGCGCACGCCCACCGGCATCTCCGCCCCGTCCCCCTTCGCGCCGCCGGAGCACCCGGTGGATCTGCACGAGCCGAGCGCGCTGGTGCCCACCGGCGTGCTGCCCCGGAGCACGGGGACGGGCTCCACCACGGGCGTCATCCCGCAGCCGGAGCCGGTGGCCGCGGCCGGGGCCTTCCCCTGGGGGCTGGCCGTGGCGGCGGGGGTCGCGCTGGTGGGCAGCGCGGTGTTCTGGCTGTTCATCGCGTGAAGGGCGGGCGCACCGTGTCGTCGTGGGAAGTGGGACTGTGAACGTGAAGAATCAGAAGACCTGGGTCGCCGTCATCCTGCTGGGCACCGTGGCCGTGAACGCCGGGGCGTACCTGATGGTCCGCTCGCGCAGGGCCGCGCCGCCGGAGCCCGTCGCCACGCGGCTTCCCACGCCCACGCCCGCCGTGGCCCCGCCTGCCTCCGAGCCTCCGCCGTCGGAGGACGCGAACGCGGGCGTCATCCGGGCGCTGCGCGCTTCGGGGCTGGCCGCGCTGGAGGACCGCGACTACGGTCGCGCGGTCGCGCAGTTCACGGAGGCGCTCAAGCTGCTGCGTCCGGATGACAAGGACAGCGACCTGACGCGGCTGTTGGGCATCGCCACCGACCTGCGCTCGCGCGAGCAGTCGAAGCCCACGCCTCGGGAGCCGGCGCCTGGACGGACGCCGCCCCGCACGCGCGCCGCGAAGCTCGCCGCCGCGCGGGCCGCCCGCGAGCAGCAGGCCACTCCGGCCGCCGCGCAGGAAGAGGCGAGGGGAGGGCTGCTGCTGGTGACGTCCACGCCGCCGGGGCTGGTGGTGATGGTGGATGGCAGGGCGGTGGACATGACGCCGGCGCGGCTGACGGTGTCCGCGGGCGCGCACCGCGTGGTGCTCGCGCAGGGCGACCGCCGCCTGTACGAGGAGACAGTGGAGGTGGACGCGGACTCGGTGCGCTCGCTCAACCGCGACCTCACCGCGGAACTGACGCCGGCCGCGCCGAAGCCCGCCGTGGCGCCGGTGGCGGCCGTGGTCCCGGCCTCGCCCCCGTCCGCGGGGACACCCGTGGCGGCGCCGCGCGACCCGGAGCCCGCGAAGCCGCCGGAGCCCTCCGTGGCGAACGCCGCCGTGGCGCAGCGGGGTGATTTGGAGGTGACGTCGCCGGGGCTCTACGGCGAGGTGTGGATCAACGGCCGGCCGTATGGCTTCCCGCCCATCTCCGCGCAGGCCCTGCCTTCCGGCCCGGCGAAGGTGGAGGTCCGCGTCAACGGCGAGGTGAAGCGGCGGATGACCGTGGAGGTCGAGCCGGGCCGCAGCACCCGCGTGCGCGTGAAGTGAAACAAGGCTCACGCCCGCATTCGACGCAGTGCGCGCAATCCCAGAACTTTCGGACGGCGCTGGAGCCGGTACACTCCGAGTCACGTGAAGCCGGACTCCCCCGGGGCTCCAGGCTCGCCACCCTCCACTTCGAGAAGGTTGTTTCGTATGGGTTTCACCAGGCACGGGCGTCGTGTGTGTGTATGGCTTGCGGTGTTGGGCGCGGGCACGGGCTTCGCGCAGACGGCGCTGGAGCCCACCCTGGACCCCGGGCCGCCGGAGACGCCCTCCGCCCAGGAGCAGCGCGACCTCCCGTTGGAGGACGAGCCGGAGGTGCACAGCCAGGTGGCGTCGTTCGCCATCACGAAGCTGCACGACTCGCCGGCGGTGGTGACGGCCATCACCGCGGATGAAATCAAGGCCTCCGGTGCGCGCGACCTGATGGACGTGCTGCTGAACGTGCCCGGCTTCTTCTTCGGCGTGGACGTGCAGGGCACGGTGGGGCCGGGCTTCCGGGGCCTGTGGGGCCAGGAAGGCAAGGTGCTGCTCATCATCGACGGCAAGGAGATGAACGAGCAGCTCTACTCCACGATGCAGTTGGGGCACGAGTTCCCGGTGGAGCTGATTGAGCGCATCGAGGTCGTGCGCGGCCCCGGCTCTGTCATCTACGGCGGCAACGCGGAGCTGGCCGTCATCAACGTCATCACCCGGGGCATCCAGGGCAGCACGGACGCGCTGGCGGTGGGCACGTACGGGCAGCTCGCGCACGGCCTGGGCCGCCGCAGCCTCACGCTGTCCGGCCGCAAGGTCTTCGAGAGCGTGCCGGGCCTGAGCGCGTTCGCCTCCGCGTCGCTGGGGCAGGGGCAGCGCAGCGACGCCGTGTTCGACGACTTCTACGGCGGCTCCGCGAGCATGAACGGCGCGTCGCGGTTGGACCCCACGGTGGTGCAGGCCGGCGTGGGCTACCGCGACCTCCAGTTGAGCGTGCTGTACCAGCGTCAGGACACCTCGTCGGTGGTCTCCGTGGACGAGGTGCTGCCCGCGCCCGCGGACACGGACTTCGAGTCCTTCCACGCGGAGCTGAGCGACCGCTTCCGGCCCACGGACCGGATTGAGATCATCCCCCGGCTGAACCTCACGCTGGGCGAGTCCTACCGGGACTCGGACGAGTCGTCGGACTTCTTCTACGACAAGCGCTACCGGCGCCTGCGGGGCCGGGCCCTGGCGCGCTGGGCGGCGCTCGACTACCTCCAGCTCACGGGCGGCGTGGACCTGGCGTTCGACCAGGGCCAGCTCCGGGGCCCCGCGGGCATCGGCCTGCAGGAGCCCTTCAACGGCGACGAGGACGTCGTCTCCTACCGCAACGTCGCGGCCTTCATGGAGGTCTACTCGGACAACCCCATCGCCACGGTGGTGGCGGGCGCGCGCTTCGAGGACCACAGCGCCTTCGGCAGCTCGTTCGTGCCGCGCCTGGTGCTGCTCAAGTCCTTCGGGCCGGTGAGCGGCAAGGCCCTCTACAGCCGCGCCTTCCGCGCGCCGGGCATCGAGAACATCTCCCTGGGCGACGACGTCCGGCCGGAGCGCACCACGGTGTACGAGCTGGAGGCCACCGTGCGCCTGGGCGAGGGCCAGAGCCTGAGCGCCAACGCCTTCGACGTGGGCGTGACGGACCCCATCATCTATTCGTACGACGTGGACACGGGGACGGAGGCGTACCGCAACCTGGGCCGCCTGGGCAGCCGGGGCATCGAGCTGGACTACCGGCTGCGCGGGTCCTGGGGCCGCGCGCAGGCGGGCTATTCGTTCTACCGGCCGGGTGGGCGCAACGACGTGGAGGACTACCTGGTGCCCGGCCAGCCCAACGCCTTCACCGGCCTGCCCACGCACAAGGTGACGCTGACGGGCACGGCGAAGGTGCTGCCGTGGCTGTCCGTCAGCCCCACCGCCGTGCTGGTGGGCCAGCGCTTCGCCGTGGGGGCGCCGGACGAGGAGGGCGTGTCGGAGGTCCAGACGCTGTCGCCCCGGCTGCTGCTCAACCTCTTCGTGCGCGCGGAGAACGTGGGGACGAAGGGCCTGGAGATTGGCGCGGGCGTCTACAACCTGCTGGGCAGCGACTTCCGGGTGGCCCAGCCCTACAACGGCGGCCACGCGCCCCTGCCGGTGTTCAGCCGCGAGTTCCTGGTGAAGCTCACCTACCTCTTCGAGCCGTCCTACGACGACGAGTAGCCTGGCCGTCAGCCGGGACGCATCCGACGTTGCGCACGGGCGTGGCGGGGCGTAGGGAAGCCGCCTGCCATGTCCGAGAACACCCAGCTCCTCGAAGCCGTCCGGAAAGAAGCCAAGCCGGGACTCTGGTCCAAGGGCGTCAGCCTCGCGCGGGACGGCGCGGTGGCGCTCCAGTCGCGCACGGGCTCGGAGGTGGAGCTGCGCGTGAAGGTGGCGGGCCGGGCCGTGGCCTTCACCGTCGTCCTCTACCCGGGCGACGAGGCGTGGGAGTGCGACTGCCCCAGCCCGGTGGACCCGTGCGAGCACGTGGTCGCGGCGGCCATCTCCCTGGACAAGGCGGAGAAGCAGGACGCGCCGCTGGAGGCGGTGTCGGAGCGCTGGTCGCGCGTGGTGTACCGCTTCACGCGCGTGGAGGGCGGGCTGCAACTGCACCGCGTCCTCGCGCACGCGGACGGCACGGAGGAGCCGCTGGAGGACCTCACCGGGCGCCTGGCGAAGCCGCAGGCCGGCGTCACGTTGCAGGTGGAGCAGGTGGACCTGGTGATGGAGCGCCTGCTGGAGCGGCGCACCCGGGGGCCGCTCCTGGCGGAGAAGCTGGACGCGCTCTTGAGGGCCCTGGAGCCCGCGCGCAACGTGCTGCTGGACGGCCGGCCGGTGGCGGTGTCCAGCGAGGTGCTGCCCCCGCGCGCGAAGGTGGAGGACAAGGGCCAGCAGTGGGTCATCACCATCACGCGCGACCCGCGCATCACGGAGGTGGTGAGCCCCGGCGTCGCGCTGACGGCGGAGTCCCTGGTGCGGCTGGGGGAGACGGCGATGACAGGCGCGTGGCTGCAGCACCTGCCGCTGGTGCGCACGTATTCGCCGGAGCAGTTGGGGGAGCTGTCCGCGAAGATTCTGCCGGAGCTGGCGCGGCGCATGCCGGTGGACATGCGCAGCCGCCGCCTGCCGCCGCTGGACCGCGACCTGAAGCCGCGCATCCTCCTGGAGCTGAACCAGCTCACCCAGGGCCTGTCGGTGCTGCCCACGCTGGTGTACGGCGCGCCGCCGACGGTGCGCATCGACAACGGGCGCATGGTGTACCTGCGCGGCGCGGTGCCGCTGCGCGACGAGGCCGCGGAGCAGAAGCTGCTCCACCAGTTGCGTGACGAGCTGAACCTGGTGCCCGGCCGCCGGCTGACGGTGCAGGGCCCGGAGATGATGCGCTTCGCGGACAAGCTGCGGAAGTTCCGGGGCGACCTGGGCGGCGACGCGGCGGGCATCGTCAGTCCGGACATGCGCCTCAAGCCTGCCTTGCGCGTGGAGGGCGGCGCGTCCGGCGCGGGCGTGCCGGAGGTGCGCTTCACGCTGGAGTTCGAGGTGGAGGGCGGCAAGGGCGGCGCGCGCACGGTGGACGCGGCGGCGGTGGTGCGGGCGTGGACGGAGGGCCTGGGGCTGGTGCCGCTGGACGGAGGGGGCTGGGCGCCGCTGCCGCGCGCGTGGCTGGACAAGAACGGGCAGCGCGTGGCGGACCTGCTGGCCGCGCGTCAGGCGGACGGCCGCGTCGCGAACCACGCGCTGCCGGAGCTGACGCGGTTGTGCGAGTCGTTGGACCAGCCGCCGCCTCCGGGCCTGGACAGGCTGGCCCCGCTGGTGGAGGGCTTCGAGAAGCTGCCGCCGCCGGTGCTGCCCGCGGAGCTCAACGCCACGCTGCGCGCGTACCAGCAGCAGGGGGTGAGCTGGCTGTCGTTCCTCAAGGGGGCGGGGCTGGGCGGCATCCTCGCGGACGACATGGGTCTGGGAAAGACGCTCCAGACCATCTGCATCCTGGGGCCGAAGTCGCTGGTGGTGTGTCCCACGAGCGTGCTGCCCAACTGGGTGGCGGAGCTCGCGCGCTTCCGGCCGTCCCTGAAGGTCTGCGTGTATCACGGCCCGGGCCGCAAGCTGGACCCCGCGGCGGACATCACGCTCACCACGTACGCGCTGTTGCGCCTGGACGCGGCGGTGCTGGGCGCGCCCACGTGGGAGGCGGTGGTGCTGGACGAGGCCCAGGCCATCAAGAACCCGGAGAGCCAGGTGTCGCGCGCGGCGTTCGGGCTCAAGGCGAACCTGCGGCTGGCGCTCAGCGGCACGCCGCTGGAGAACCGCCTGGATGAGCTCTGGAGCCTGATGCACTTCACCAACCCGGGCCTGTTGGGCGGGCGCCGCCAGTTCGAGGAGAAGACGGCGCAGCCCATCGCGGACGGCAAGCCTGGAGCGGCGGAGGGCCTGCGCCGCCGCATCCGGCCGTTCATCCTGCGCCGCCTCAAGCGGGACGTGGCGCCGGAGCTGCCGCCGCGCACGGACTCCGTGATGCACGTGCAGTTGGATGAGCGCGAGCGCTCCGTCTACGACGCGGTGATGGCGGCGACGCGCGCGGAGGTGGTGGCGCTGCTCAACGAGGGTGGCAGCGTGCTCAAGGCGCTGGAGGCGCTGCTGCGGTTGAGGCAGGCGGCCTGCCATTCGGCGCTGGTGCCGGGTCAGGTGGCGAAGACGTCCTCCAAGGTGCAGACGCTGGTGGACGCGCTGGAGACGGCGGTGTCGGAGGGCCACAAGGCGCTGGTGTTCTCGCAGTGGACGTCGCTGTTGGACCTCATCGAGCCGGGGCTCAAGGAAGCGGGCATCGGCTTCGAGCGGCTGGACGGAGCGACGGCGAACCGGGGCGAGGTGACGTCGCGTTTCCAGGGCCAGGACGGAGCGCCGGTGCTGCTCATGTCGCTGAAGGCCGGCGGCACGGGCCTGAACCTCACGGCGGCGGACCACGTGTTCCTGATGGACCCGTGGTGGAACCCGGCGGTGGAGGCGCAGGCCGCGGACCGGGCGCACCGCATCGGGCAGGAGCGGCCGGTGATGGTCTACCGGCTGGTGTCCCAGGGCACGGTGGAGGAGAAGATTCTGGGCCTCCAGGAGAAGAAGCGAGCCCTCTTCGAAGCCGCGCTCAGCGAGGCCGGGGGCGCCGCCGCCATCACGCGCGAGGACCTGCTCCAGCTCTTCGCATGAGCCCGGCCCGGGCCAGCAGTTCGCGCACCCGCCGCGCCAGGGCGATGTGCTCGGGGTTGGCCACGGTGAATCGCTCGGGGGTGAGGATGATCAGCGTGCCCTTGTCCTCCACCGGTTCGATGCGCACGGGGGCGGGCAGGGGGGGCACGGTGCCTCGGTCACGGGCGAGGTACGTCACCCAGCCAAGCCACGGGTCGTCCTGGCCCTGCCTGCCGTCCATCCCCCGATATGTCTCGGACATGGCCACCGCCCAATCGGGTTCCCAGGCCAGCGCCATGCTGCGCGTCACGTCCGTCAGCATCGAGGCGGTGATGAGGCGCTCCGCGCTCTCTCCTTTCGATGGGAGAGACAGAACGCAGACGTTGGCGGACTTGCGCTGCGAGTAGCTCCCGCAGGTCATACTCACGGACACCATCTCATTGGGAGGCCCATCGTTGTATGCGCTGACCGTCAGCCCCAATTGCTCGAAGGCCGGTCCGCCCGGCTCGCGGTTGACGCCACGCCGGAACGCCTCCGTCAGCGTGGGCAGGTCGGGAGGCATGAGAGGCGTCTTGCGTCCCCTTCCGCGCGGCTTGGGGATCTTGTTCCAGTTCGCTAGCAGGGGATCGCATGCGGCCAGCAGGTTGAAAAAGGCCGCCGCACGCTGGGCACACTCCTCGGGAGACTCTCGTCGCGCCCCCCAGTAGGCACCTGCGTAGTAGGTCTCCGGATAGGTCCTGGAATCAGCGAGGGTCGTCATGAGATGTATCTCTCAAGGCTTCAACGGGCGCACCGGGGTAGGGATGACGATGATTTCCGTGACGTTCTTGCCCTCTAGCAGCTTCCGAATGGAGTCTGCCGCATGCTTCTCGGCGACGTGCCATTCAATCCGGATCCCCATCCCATGGACGGCTTCGACCTGCCGGGCTCCCTGGGTCGCGAGTTCCTCGGCCTTGCCCGAGAGCGTGAACCAATTCTTGGGGGAGAGGTCCTCATTGAAGAACGCCGAGTAACCGGGGCCCTTGGCGTCCAGGAGCACGTCATCCCTGAACCCATCGAACTTGACGCCTCCGTCCTTCGTACTCGTGCCGCCGACCCAGTACGCCTCGTCCGCCGTGTGCCCGGTGATCTGCTCCTGGTAGGCCCGGGCACGCGGAGACATCGACTCCCTGGCGGGCGCCCACTGCCCTGGCCCTTTGGACGGAGCGGCGCCACTGCCCTGCGCGTTCGCACGCTGGAGGATGATGGCCGCTCCGGGCCCGCCGCTCAGTGCCGCCGCCGCGCGCCCCGCTGGAACCGAGACGCGTTCCAGTGCCAGCGCCCCCTCCGCCGACAGTGAGAGCACCGGTACCGAGACCTCCGCGCCGACCGTCATCCCCTTCAGCGTCCGCGTCGTGGCCGAGGCCGCTCCCCCGGTGATGAGCAGGCCCGTGGTCAGCCGCGAAACTTCGCGGATCTGCTCGCCACGGGTCATGGACTGGAAGCGTTCCCAGTACATGGGCGAGGACGCGATGAGCGCCGCTACGCCCGCTGGCAGGTGGCTCAGTCCCGCGATGCTGTCCACCGGACGCGAGAGCAACTGTCCCAGCGCGTGGTACAGCTCCACGAAGGCGTCCTCGGCTCCGTCCAGCGTGCGGCTGATGACGTCCGCGTCGTCGTACACCTCCGCCAGGGGCCGCCAGTCCGAGGCCTGGAGCTGTGCGTCTACGGCTCGGAATGCACCGCCCCTGCCGCTGTAGAAGCGACCCAGCTCGAAGCCATGCGCGCGGAAGGCGCCATCCCTCCACTCAACCGTCGCGACCTTCTGCTGGGTGCGCCCGGTGAGTGCCCAGGCCAGGTAACCGTCGGGGCGTAACACCGCGATCCGTTCCCGCGAAAAGCGCTCCGCCCGCCGGGACAACTCCTGCCGCGTGACCGCGCGTCCCCCCATCACCTCGCGCAGGATGAAGCCCGCGGCCATCCGGGGCGGGAAGGTGCTCAACGTGACGGGCTTGCCCAGAAGCACTCCCATCAGTCGCGATGCTTGCGTGGGCGTCAGCTCTCCTGCCAGGGGGCGTTCGTCTCGCGCCTCGAGCCCTGCGTTCGTCAGCAACTGCTCCCATGCGTCCGGCTGTGCGTCGTCATGACGGGTGATCTCCGCCATGGCCGTTGCGCGAACAGGGCTTGCCCCCGTCGCCAGTTCGCGCTCGGCCTTGCGGCGGTACAACGGCTGAGCTGCCTTGGAAGGCGCAGTGCTCGACGCCGGAGCGGATGCGCGCGGCGCCTCATCGCTCGACGCGCGCACGCCAGGGGATGCGGCGGCCGTGCGAGGTGTGTAGCTCAGCGAACCCCCATGCCTGTGAGGCGCCGAAGCGCAGCCGGTGACAAGGAGGGCCACGCACACAAGCAGGACGTCAGCGCGCATCGTCCGCCCCCAGGCCCACCTGCGGTAGCCCATCGCTCGCGCCTCCTGACGGCACACCGGCCTGGCGTGCGGAGTCCGGTCATAGCCGCCGGGTCCGACAACCCGGCCATGCAGGAGTCGAGGTGTTCCTCGGCGCGGCTAGGTGGCGAACCGCACCGCCACCTTCGCGGCGTCCGGGTCGCTGAAGCGCAGGAGGTCCTCTCCCTCCTGCGCCAGGGCGTCCTTCGCTGCCTTCTTCACGGGCTCGAACGGCTTGCACACCAGGGTCGCGATGCCCTTCTTGCGCTCGGTGCTCCATGAGCCCGCGACGTGGCCGTCCACCAGGAACACGTTGAGCACGCGCAGGTTCTTCGTGGACAGCTTCTCGCGGTGCTCCTCCGGCACGACGCGGGTCCGGTCCGCGTGGGAGAGGATGAGGTTGTCGAAGTCTGGCAGGAAGCGCACCGGCGCGGGCGTCTCTTCGTCCGGGCGCGGGGCCTTGGGCAGATCGAAGAGGACGCGCTTCTTCTCGTCGCGGAACTCCACCAGCTTGCCGCGCACCTTCTCGAAGGCGTCCTTCAGCGGCTTGATGCCGGACCAGGACTGCATGTCCGCCACGGTGGCCGGACCGAAGGCCGCCAGGTAGCGCAGCACCAGCGGCGAAGCGTCGTCGTCCGTGGAGAGCTCCTCGCCCAGCCAGGACTCCGCCAGCGTGAAGCCGGAGTTGCCGGGCCAGCCCCACTCCAGCCCCTCCTCGGGCACCTGGACGAGCGGCAGCATCATCCGCGCGGCGAAGCCCATGGCCCGCTCATCGCCGTCCACGTGGTGCTTCATCAGGTGCTCGCGCACCTCCTCGAAGGTGCGGGGCTGCTCCTGGAGGAAGGGCTTCGCGGTGGCCAGCAGCGCGGGCAGGTCCAGCGCGGTGGCGCGCTCCTTCAGCACGGAGCGCATGGCCGCGTTGAGCAGGGGCTGGAAGAGGCCCCGGTAGCGCAGGTAGTCCTTCGCGGTCATCAGGTGCAGCGTGCCGCGCATCATCGTGCCGCGCGCCAGCTCCCGCTTCAGCGCCAGCTTCGTGAGCGCGTCGCGCTGGAAGCCCTGCAAACGCGACCAGAGGGCCAGGTACGGCGGACGCGCGAGCTGGGCCTGGAGTCCCACCAGGTGCTCGATGGCTCGCGGCACGGTCATCTTCTCGCGCGTGAGCAGTAATTGACGCGCGAGAGTGGCGCGGTTGAGGGCCTGACGGGACAGCACGTCGGTGGGCATGCTCCCGAGCATACCCAGCGGCCTTCAGCGCGTGAGCGCGGGAATCACCTTCTCACCGAAGGCCTCGATGAAGCCGTCCTGCTCGCGGTTGATGTTGTGCAGGTACAGCCGGTCGAAGCCCAGGCGCAGGTCTTCCCCCAGCCAGTCCACGTGCTGCTGGAGGCTGCTGGAGACGCGCAGCGGGCCGTCCAGGTCGTGCGGCTGGACGACCGCCGCCGCCGCGTGGAACTGCGCGGGCGTGCGCAGGTCGGTGAGGACGCTGTTGTCCAGGATGTTGGCCGCCCACTGGTTGCAGGCCCCCTCGCGGGCCAGCTCGTCGTCCTTCGCGTAGGACAACTGCACCTTGAGGAACGAGTGTTGGCTGAACGAAGTCCGATGGCCCCCAGGTGTGGGGTTCCGCACGACGCCCCCATCCGAACGGCCACGTCCGCGAGGGGACGGCTAAACGGAACGGATGATTGAAGACCTCTGGTACAAGAACGCGGTCGTCTACTGCCTCGACGTCGAGACGTTCATGGACGGCAACGGCGACGGCGTGGGGGACTTCACCGGCCTGCGCCGCAAGCTGGACTACCTGGCGGGCCTGGGCATCACCTGCCTGTGGCTGTTGCCCTTCCAGCCCACGCCCAACCGAGACAACGGCTACGACATCCGCGACTACTACGGCGTGGATCCGCGCCTGGGCGACCTGGGCGACTTCGTGGCCTTCACCCACGAGGCGAAGCAGCACGGCATCCGCGTCATCATCGACCTGGTGGTGAACCACACGTCGGATCAACACCCGTGGTTCCAGGCCGCGCGCAAGGACCCGGACAGCCCCTACCGCGACTACTACGTGTGGGCGAAGAAGAAGCCCAGGGACGCCCACAAGGGCATGGTCTTCCCGGGCGTGCAGCCCTCCACGTGGACGTACGACAAGGAGGCGCGCCTCTGGTACTTCCACCGCTTCTTCGACTTCCAGCCCGACCTCAACGTGGCGAACCCGGAGGTGCGCGAGCAGATCCTCAAGGTGATGGGGTTCTGGCTGGAGCTGGGCGTGTCCGGCTTCCGGGTGGACGCGGTGCCCTTCCTCGTCGAGCTGAAGGGCGTGAAGAACCCGGACGTGAAGAACCCCTACAAGCTGCTGGAGGAGATGCGCGAGTTCCTCTCGTGGCGAAAGGGCGACGCCATCCTGCTCGCGGAGGCCAACGTCACCATGGACGAGGTGGTGGAGTTCTTCGGTGACAACGACCGCATGCAGATGGTGTTCAACTTCCTGGCGAACCAGAACTTCTACCTGGCGCTCACGCGCGGGGACGTGACGCCGCTGGTGCAGGCGCTGAAGTCCTCCCCCAAGCTGCCGCACACGGCGCAGTGGGCGAACTTCCTGCGCAACCACGACGAGCTGGACCTGGGGCGCCTGCCGGACGCGGACCGGCTGGAGGTCTTCCAGGCGCTGGGGCCGGACAAGGGCATGCAGTTGTATGACCGGGGCCTGCGCCGCCGGCTCGCGTCGATGCTGGACGGGGACCGCCGCCGCATCGAGGTGGCGTACAGCCTGATGTTCTCCCTGCCGGGGACGCCGGTGCTCTGGTACGGCGACGAGCTGGGCATGGGGGAGAACCTGGCGCTCACGGAGCGGCAGGCGGTGCGCACGCCCATGCAGTGGAGCCCGGAGCCGCACGGCGGCTTCACGCTGGCGGACGCGCCGGTGAAGCCCCTGGTGGCGGAGGGGCCGTTCGGCTTCCGGCAGGTGAACGTGGCGCAGCAGCGCCGCGACCCGGGCTCGCAGCTCAACTGGACCGAGCGCATCATCCGCGCGCGCAAGGAGTGCCCGGAGCTGGGGTGGGGCGCGTGGAAGGTGCTGCGCACCGGCAACAAGGGCGTGCTGGCCATCCGGTACGAGTGGAAGGGCAACGCGCTGGTGGTGCTGCACAACCTGTCCGCCCGGCCCTGCACGGTGAAGCTGGATCCGGGCGGCGAGGAGGCGTGCACGCTGTTCAACGTGCTCAGCGAGGACCACTCCAGGCCCGTGGACGGACAGCGCCACGTGCTCACGCTGGAGGGTTACGGCTACCGGTGGTTCCGCGTGGGGTTGGAGAACCCCGCGCGCAAGCACCGGACGGAGCCGCTGCCCTAGCTGAGGCTCACAGCATGCTGGCGATGTCCTTCACCGGCTGTGGGGCGGCCTCGGTGTTGGCCAGCGCGCCCGTATAGGCGCCGAAGAGCATCCCGGCCGGGTTGGCGCGGCCCTTGGTGATGGAGCCGATGACGCCCTCCGCGGCGCCCTTCAGCGTGTTGACGTAGCCCTTGGCGGCGCCCTCGAGGACGCCCTTGAAGCCGCCCTCCGAGTCGCCAATGCCCGTCAGGACGTTGCTGACTCCGGGGATGAACCAGAGGGCCTTGCCGGCCTCGCCCATGGCCCACTGGAAGTTGTCCTTGTTGCTGCCGTCCGCCTTCACGTGGGTGTCCTTGGTGGTCGGCAACTGGTGCTCGCCCAGGAAGGAGTAGCCCTTCTCCGCGAAGTCCTTGAGCATGCCGGCCTCCGTGCCGTGGCGCGCGTCACCGTCCTTGGTGATGCCCTCGATGTTGCCGTCGCCCACGCCACCCTGGACCTTGTTCGAGCGGTCCCCGCCCGTGGAGGCCTTCGCGCTGTCGATGAACTCCAGCACCTTGGCCAGCCGGTAGACGCCGTCGGCGTTCTGCTTCGGGTCCTTCAGGTCCAGCTTGGGGTCGACGCCCGTCTGCTTGCACAACTGGTCGAACTTGATGTCCTTCTGGCGGCCCAGGTTCTTGAGCACGGGCGTGTCGTCGACGATCTGCGCCGCCGTGCGGTTGTCCCCGGCGGGGCGCTTGTCATTGGCGCTCGGGACGCCGTTGCTGGTGGCCTCCGGAGCCGGAGCCGGAGCCTGGGTCTGCGCGGGAGCCGGCGCCAGGTCCTGGAGCTCCGGGGGGAGCCCGCGGGGACCGAAGGCGGCCGGGGCCGGCGCCAGGTCCTGGAGCTCCGGGGGGAGACCGCGGGGGGCGAAGGCGGCCGGCGCGCCGAGCATGTCCGCCGCGCCCTCCATCCCGGACATCGCGAGCGGCTGCCGCCGGTTGATGATCGCGGGCTCGAACGAGTCCACCTGGCTGAAGCCCCGCGCGGGCATGCTCCGGGAGACGTCCGCCACGGGCCCCGCGGAGAGCTGGGCCTTCGGGCTGACGAGCGCGGACTCCGCGGTGGTGGGGCGCAGCAGGGAGGAGGAGCGGGCCGTGGCCTTGAGGTCGATCATGGGTATCACCTGGGGTCTGGGGTGCGACGTTGCCCTCACCCATTGCAGCGCGCATGCCGCACCCAGGCCGCTCGTAACTCGCGGATTTCCCAGGGATGAGGGCGCCGTCGCGGGCGTGCCGGCGGTGACTCCAGTCACCAGGAGGATGGCGCCAGTCACCACGGCAGGGGCTTCCAGGTTGGCTGTGCGGTGGGTGCTGCCCGCGCTATGAGGGGCCTCCTTCATGAGCCCCTCGCCTTCCGAGTCATCGTCTTCTCCGGGTGTCGCGCTGCGCTACGCGCTCGCGTTCGCCGTGCTGTTCGCCTGCTACGAAGCGCCGGAGGGGATTGGCGGCCGGGTGCTGGGCAGCTTCGCGGTGACGGCGGCGCTGATGCTGTTCTTCCACGCGGTGGCCTGGGGCGTGGGGCGGTGGCTGGGCTACCGCAATGGCTTTCATGCGTATGCGCTGGAGTGGCGGGGCTCCGCGCTCGCGCGGGCGTTGGCGGTGATGCTGGTGCTCAAGCCGCTGTCCGTGCTGGTGGGCGTGGCGGTGGGCGTGATGCGCGTGCAGCCGCTGGAGAAGCCGCTGATGGGCACGGCGCTGCTCGTGGCCGCGCTGGGCGTGGGGGTGTCCACGTTCGTGCCGTCGGTGGCGGAGGACATCGTCGCGCGCGGCTTCTGGTACCGCGTGTGGCCGGTGGCGGGGCGGGGCGTGGGCTACGTGGTCCTGGCCGCGGGCGTGTTCGTGCTCACGCACGTGTACCGGCTGGGCAACGGTCCGCTGGAGTGGCTGATGCTGTTCTGTACGGGCCTGGCGTACGCGGCGGCGGTGGCGCGCACGGGCTCGCTGTGGGGCGCCGTGGGGCTGCACTGGGGATGGAACCTGGCGAACGGGCTGCTGGACCTGCAACTGGACGTCAACGCGGTGGGGCAGGGCGGCCGCATCCTGTCCGCCGTGACGGGGCTGGTCGCGCTGGGGCTGGTGGTGCTGCTGCCCAAGCGACGTGACTCCTCGGTGTAGGTGGCGGGTTCAGGAGCTTCGGGTTACAGACCCGGGGGAGGAGGCTCGCGATGCCCGCTCCCCTGACGCGGCGCCCGGAGACGAAGTCGTTCAGCATCGAGGACCTGCTCGACCGCGTGCGGCGTGGCGAGGTGCGCATCCCCGAGTTCCAGCGCCCCCTGCGGTGGACCGCGGAGGACGTGCGCGACCTGCTGGACAGCGTGTACCGGGGCTATCCCATCGGGACCCTGTTGTTCTGGCGCCGGGAGGCCCCCGCCGCCAACGTCAGCTTCGGCCCCGTGCGCATCGACGCGCCCTCCACCAGCCAGGGCCTGTGGGCCGTGGACGGACAGCAGCGCGTGACGGCGCTCGCGGGCGTGCTGCTGCATCCGTCCTATGGCGACGAGGCCGGACGCGACGACTTCCACCTCTACTTCGACCTGGAGACGGAGGAGCTGCA
Source organism: Corallococcus sp. AS-1-12 (assembly GCF_020036995.1). Lineage (NCBI taxonomy): Bacteria > Pseudomonadati > Myxococcota > Myxococcia > Myxococcales > Myxococcaceae > Corallococcus > Corallococcus sp. AS-1-12. The sequence continues at coordinate 206,403 of NZ_JAIQDD010000011.1, forward strand.
CGCACCTCCGGAGTCCGGCGCGCCCCCCCCGCACTGGCTGCCGATGAACGAGGTGCTGGACAGCGAGTCGCTGCTCCACTGGCTCAACCGCTACCCGGGCCGTGAGGCCCACCCGGAGCACCTGCGCGCCGCCATCCGCCTGGGCAAGGCCATCCGCGAGTACCAGGTGCCCGCGTACGTCGTGGACACGGCGGACGAGAAGGTCCTGCGCATCATCTTCAAGCGCCTCAACACCGCGGGCCGCCCGCTCACGGACGAAGAGGTGTTCAACGCGCTGTACGTGGGCTCGCGCTCGCTCAGCCTGGAGTCGGTGACCGAAGGGTTGAAGGAGCTGGGCTTCGGCAGCATCCCGGAGTCGCTGCTGCTGCGCGCCGTGCTGGCCGTGCGCGGCCTGGACTTCACGCGGGGCTATCAGGAACAGCTCAACCAGGACGACGAACTCACGGAGACCGTCCGCCGCACGGACCGGGCGCTCCGGGACGCCATCGTGTTCCTCAAGCGCGACGCGTTCATCCCGCACTTCAAGCTGCTGCCCGCGCCGGAGAACTCGCTCGTCTTGCTGACGCGCTTCTTCCAACTGCACCCGGAGCCGTCACCGCGCTCGCGCGAGCTCTTGTCCCGCTGGTTCTGGCGCCACATCGTCTTCGGCGGCTGGGAGCTGAAGCCCCCGGAGGCCCTCCAGGTCTTCGCGGCCATCCGCTCCGACGAGGAGCGCTCCATCCAGGCGCTGCTGACCCAGGTCCCGCCTCCGCTCATCCGCTGGTGGATGGAGACCGGCATGCCGGTCATCCCGCACACGTCCATGCGGCCGCCCCTGGTCCTGCGCATCGCCATGTTGTCCCTCCAGCCCCGGGACCTGCTGACGGGCGGGGTGCTCGAACCCGGCGAGGTGCTGGCGGAGGGCGAGGGCTTCCAGCGCCTCCTGCCCCTCGAGGGCGACTTGCGGTGGGCCATCGCTTCACCCCAGGGCCACCGCGCGCTGGTGCGGGTGACGGAGCGCCCCTTCAACTTCCTCTTCCACCCGCGCATCCCAGGAGGGCTGGTCGCGAGGCTGATGGATGCGCAATCGACTCCGAGCCAGGAGGTGCTCCAGAGCCACGGCATCACCCCGGACGCCATGGACGCCTTGCGGCGCGGGGACCCCATGCGCTTCCTCCAACTGCGTCAGGCGGTGCTGGAGCCCGTGCTGCGCCAGTTCATGGAGGCCCGCACGCGCTGGGATGACTCGGACCGGCCTTCGCTCCAGTCGATGATCATCGACGACGATGAGGACTGACATGGACCCCACGCTCCCCGTGTCCACCACGGGCATCCTCGACGTCCTCATGGGCGACGTGCACGTCGGCACGCTCACGCTGCTCGCGGACGAGCGCATCGAGTTCAGCCTCTCCGAGGACTACCGCCAGCGCTACCCGCGCCCCGTGCTGGGCCAGTTCTTCGAGGACGACCTGTCGCGCCGCCACACCAGCCGCATGCGGCTGCCGCCGTTCTTCTCCAACCTGCTGCCCGAAGGCCCGCTGCGCGACCTCATCTCCGAACGCCAGCACATCGCCCGGCAGCGCGAGTTCTTCTTCATCGCCCACCTGGGCGCGGACCTCTCCGGCGCCGTCATCGTCCGGCCCGCGGGCGAGCTCGCCGGCCACGACGCGCCCCTGACGGACGCCCCCGCCGAGCCCGTGTCGGACGGTGAGCCGCTGCGCTTCTCGCTCGCGGGCGTGCAGCTCAAGTTCTCCATGCTCCGGCGAGACCGGGGCATGACGCTGCCCATGGGCGGCCTGGGCGGAGACTGGATCGTCAAGCTGCCGGACAACCGCTACGACCGCGTGCCGGAGAACGAGCTGTCCGTGATGACCTGGGCCCGCGCCACCGGCATCGACGTGCCGGAGCTCCAACTGCTCCCGGTCTCCGACCTGCACGGTCTGCCGGAGGGCATCACCCTGCGCGAGGACCTGGCCTACGCCATCCGCCGCTTCGACCGGCCGTCCCCCGGCCGCCGCGTGCACATGGAGGACCTGGCGCAGGTGCTGGGGCTGTACTCCGACGAGAAGTACAAGAAGTACAACTACGAGACCATCGCCAACGTGCTGCTCAAGGTCGCGGGCCTGGACGCGCTCCAGGAGTTCCTGCGGCGGCTGGTGTTCATCGTCGCGTGCGGCAACGGCGACGCGCACCACAAGAACTGGTCCCTCTTCTACCCGGACGGCACGCGCCCCACGCTGTCGCCCGCGTACGACTTCGTCTCCACCATCCAGTACATGCCGCAGGATCAGCTCGCGCTGAACCTGGCGAAGTCCAAGCGCTTCGAGGATGTGTCGCTCCAGAGCTTCGAGCGACTGGCGCGCAAGCTGGGCCTCGCAGACGAGGACGTCCTCCCGGTGGTGAAGGGCGCCGTGGAGGTCGCGCTCGACACGTGGACCACGCTGCGCGCGGACCTGCCCATGCCGGAGCTCTTCAAGCAGCGCATCGAGGAGCACTGGAAGCGCGTCCCGCTGCTCCAGGGCAACGTGAAGCGCAGCGCGGGCGAGCTGCGCCAGACGGTCAACGCCTTCTTCACCCTCTACAACGAGCTGCCCCGCCTGGGCCCCGGCAGCGACGAGAGCACCCGGGAGGCCCTGCGGCGCCTGTCCCCGCTGCCGCCCTCGCCGCGCGTGCTGGACCTGGGCGCGGGCACCGGCCGGCAGTCGCTGGTGCTCGCGCGGGAGCTGGGCACGCGCGTCACCGCCGTGGACCTGCACCGGCCCTACCTGGACCGGCTGGAGCGCGAGGCCCGCGAGCAGGGCCTGTCGGACGCCATCGTCACGCGCCAGGAGGACATGCGCGCGCTGTCGCTGCCGCCTGCGTCCGTCGATCTGCTCTGGTCCGAGGGCGCCATCTACCTGATGGGCTTCGAGCAGGGCCTGCGCCAGTGGCGGCCGTTGCTCGCGCCCGGTGGGCAGGTGGCCGTCACCGAGTGCACGTGGCTCACGGACGTCCGGCCCCCGGAGGCGGTGCGCTTCTGGGCCGCCGGGTACCCGTCCATGGGCACCCTCGCCCAGAACCGCGCCAGCGCGGAGGCGGCGGGCTTCACGGTGCTGGACACCTTCACGCTGCCCGCGTCCGCGTGGTGGGACGACTACTACACGCCGCTCCTCCAGCGCATCGAACGGCTGCGCCCCACCGCGGACGCGGCCCTGCGCGAGGTCATCGCGGCGGCGGAACAGGAGGTGAGCCTGTACCGCCGCCACGGGGACAGCTACGGCTACGTCTTCTACCTGCTGCGCTCGCGCGAGGCGTGACGCCTCAGCGGCGGCTGTTCAGGTAGTCCGCGTGCCAAGCGGCGGGCAGCGCGGCCAGCACGTCCGAGGCGACGGGCCGGTGCTTCTCCCGCGCCAGGTCCGTCTGCATGCGCGCGTCACCGACCAGGAAGCCGTTGGCGATGAGCGTGTGCTCCTTCGCGCCCACGTCCACCAGCTCCGCGTCCGTGCCCAGGGTCAGGTTGTAGACCTGGCCCTTGAAGGGCACGCGCTCCACGGAGGCCAGCGTCGCCTCGCCGTCCTTCGTCACGAGCACGTCGCCCACGGCGAGCTCGCCCGCCGTCACGACGCCGCGGGTGCGGCTGACCATGGGGTGGGTGTTGGTCACGAGCACGTCCTGGCCCTTGCCCGCCTTCAGGCGCACCATGGGCTGGGACTCGGTGCCCTTCGTCACGGTGGTGACGGTGAGGGCGCGGCCGTCCGCGCTGGACAGCACGCGGTCACCGACCTTCACGGACTCCACGGGGACGGACCTGCCGTCCGCGCGCAGCACGCGCGTGCCCGCCGCGAGGCAACTGTTCTTGAAGTCCAGCACCGCCAGCCGGCGGAAGCCCACGCGCGTCACCGGGCTGAAGCCGCCGCCGGAGCGGGGGCACGTCGCGTTCACGGTGGTGAAGGCCTGCATCGCCACGTCCTGCTCGTGCGCCAGGCAGTCCGTGCCCAGGTCCATCAGCCCGTTGAAGGGGATGCTGGACGCGTCCGGGCCGGTGCCCAGCGGCAGGCTGCCCGTGAGCACCACCGTGCCCGGCGTGGTGGCCGTGACGTTGTTGACCTTGCAGCGGCCACCCGCGCTGAGGAGGACGATGTTCACCTCGCTCTTCACCGCCGTCACGGTGCAGTTGGACGGCAGGCCCGTCACGTAGGTGCCCCGCGCCGGCAGGTACAGCTTCGCGGAGTTGAACGCGCCCGGCGTGGGCCAGTAGGCCGTGGTGTCCGGCAGCCACTTCTTCGCGGCCACGGACGTCAGGGCATTCACCGCCGCCACGCCCGTGTAGCCGCCCGCGAAGGCGGTGATGTTGCCGGCCGCGTCCTTCTTCGCCAGCGTGTAGTCGCAGTCCAGCGCGCCCGTCGCGGAGCCGCGCTCCAGGCAGGTGCGGATGGCGTTGCCCGCCAGCCCCGTGCCGATGAGCTCGCGCGGGTGGTCGAAGTTCAGGCCCGGCGGCAGGAGCAGCACCGTGGTGTCCGCGGTGGAGTAGAAGGTCTCCATCCGGCCGCTGGCCTCGTCGTAGGCCATGGCCACGGAGTCGTAATACAGGACCCGGTCCGGACCCGCGTCCAGCACCACGTTCAGCGGATCCGTCTCCAGCGTCTTGGCCAGGTAGTCCTCCGTGGCCGTCGTGGCCAGCAGTTGGAACTCCTGGCGGTCCGGCGTCGTGGAGTACGCGTTGAAGTCCACGTAGGAGTAGTCCGCCCCGCCAGCGCAGGTGAGGTAGCCCGAGCCCTGGAACGTCGTCTCACCACCGCCGTGCGCAATCTCCTCCAGGGGCAGCAGGTGGCCGCACCACTCGGCGGTCGTGGTCTGGGCCTTCACCTGGCCGGAGGCCTTCTCCGCCAGCACGCGCTCGCGCTGCCGCGACAGGGTGGAGAACAGGCGAGGCGAGTTGGCCGGCGTGTTGCCCGCCGCCTCCAGGCGCTTCATCAGGAAGGCGTACTGGTCCGCGTCGCCCAGGTCGAGCGGCATCTGGGTGGCATCCGCGTGCTGCTGCTTCCACTGCGCGTACAGCTTCGACATCTTCAGCGCGTCGCGGGCCCGGTCCTGGCGCACGGCGGCCGTCGGCGCTTCGCGCGGGGGCTCGGCCGTGCAGCCGGCCATGAGGGGAGTCGAGAGCACCATCGCGGACAGGACGAGGCGCTTCCAGTTGGGGGTGACGTGGAGCATCGGGGAACTCCGGAACCGGACGCCTTCTCACCATGAGTGCTGGCTCGGTTCACATTGAGTATGCTCCTGGGAGTCCTGGATGTCCCATGAAATCAGATTGGAGTCTGTGACATCCGCGTGCCTGTGATTGGGCGGTCGGGGGCGACAGGGATTGAGACATCCCGGAGCAGGCGGGGCCGGGGAGGTGGCGCGGGAGGGGACGAAGGGAGAGGATGGGCGGCCCATGCCGGCCCCCGCCCCCCGAGCCGTCCCCGCCGGGGACACGCCCTCCGACGCCTCGCTGACGCTGCTGAGCATCCCCGGCGGGACGCAGGCGGAGGTGGACACCTACTGGCTGGAGCACGTGTACCAGGGCGACCGGCTGCCCCAGCTCACCCTGCGCGCGGTGCTCCTGGGCGCGGGGCTGGGCGTGCTCACCTGCGCCACCAACCTCTACGCGGGCCTGAAGACGGGCGTGGCGTTCGGCGTGGCCGTGACCGCCGCGCTGCTCGCGTCCGCGGCGCATGGGGCGCTGCGGCGCTTGGGCCCCCGCGTCGCCGGCAGCCCGCTGTCCCTGCTGGAGCTGGGGTGCGCGCAGACGGTGGCGTCGTCGGCGGGGTACGCGACGGGCGGCGCGCTCGTGTCGGTGCAGGGGGCGTGGCTGCTGACGACGGGGCACCACCTGCCGGGGGTGACGCTGCTGGCGTGGACGTTCCTCCTGTCCGCGCTGGGGGTGCTGTTCGCGGTGCCGCTCAAGCGGCAGTTGGTGGACCGGGAGCAGCTCCCGTTCGCGTCCGGGACGGCCGCGGCGGCCACGGCTCGCGCGCTGCACTCGGGAGGGGAGGCGGCGGGGCCCCGGCTGCGCATGCTGGGCGTGGGCGGGCTTGTCGCGGGCGTGTTGACGCTCGCGCGGGATGGGTTCGGGCGCGTGCCGTATGCGTATGCGTTTCCCGGGACGTGGGGTGGGGTGTCGCTGGAGCGGTTGGGGTTCGCGCTGGAGACGGGGTTGATGCCGGTGGGCGGAGGCGCGCTGTTGGGCGTGCGGGTCACCGCGTCCATGTGGCTGGGGGCGCTCGTCGTCCATGGCGTCATCGCGCCCCGGTTGATGGTGGCGGGGGTGGTGGCCCCGGAGGGGGATTTCCTCGCGTGGGCGCTGTGGCCGGGGGCGGCGGCGCTCACCACCGCGTCGCTGTTGCAGTTCGCGCTCCAGGCCCGCGTGTGGGGCCGGGCGCTGCGGGGGCTGCGCGGGCCGCGTCAGGCGCCGCATCCCATTGAGGCGCTCCAGGTGCCCGGGCGGTGGTGGGTGGCGGGGATGCTGGTGCTGACGCCCGCGACGGTGGCGCTGGCGCGGGTGGGCTTCGACGTGCCGGTGCCGCACGCGCTGCTCGCGGTGGCGCTGTCGTTCGTGCTGTGCCTCATCTCCTGCCGTGTCACCGGGGAGACGGACGTGAGCCCCGTGGGCGCGCTGGGGCAGGTGACGCAGCTCACGTATGGCGTGCTGCTGCCTGGGGACGTGCGCGCGAACCTGGCGACCGCGGGCATCACGGTCAACGCGGCGTCCTCCTCCGCGGACCTGCTCACGGACCTGAAGGCGGGGCACCTGCTGGGCGCGAATCCGCGCCGCGTGTTCCTGGCCCAGTTGATGGGGTGTGTCGTGGGGGCGCTGGTGGTGGTGCCGCTGTTCTACCTGCTGGTGCCGGAGCCGTCGGTGCTGGGCTCGGAGCGCTTCCCGGCGCCGGCCGCGACGGTGACGGCGGGCGTGGCGCGGGTGCTGGCGTCGGGGCTGGATGCCGTCTCCGCGGACCTGCGGATTGCCATGGCGTGGGCGGCGGGGGCGGCGGCCGTCCTCACGCTGGGCGAGCAGGCGCTGCCGGAGCGCTTTCGCCGCTGGACGCCCTCGGCGGTGGGCATGGGGCTGGCGTGTCTGCTGCCTGCCTCCACGTGCCTGGGGTTCTTCCTGGGCGGGCTGGGGTGGGAGCTGGCCCGGCGGTGGCGGCCCGCGACGGAAGGGCCGGGCGTGACGCTGGCGGCCGGGCTCATCGCGGGCGAGGGGCTGGTGGGGGTGGGCATCGTCCTGGCGCGGGCGCTCTGGTAGCCTTCGGGCATCCGCATGCGCTGTCCGGTCTGCCACCGCCGCCTCGCGCCCGGCGCGGCGTGCCCCGTGAATGGCGTCGCCGCCGGGGCCGGTGTCCCCCTGGAGCCGCTGGCGATTCCCGACGTCCCCGGCCTGTCCGGTGCCGCCCTGTTGGGGGTGGGGGGCTTTGCCCACGTCTTCACGGCGGTGCGCGAGTCGGACGGCCGCGAGGTGGCGCTCAAGGTGGGGCTGGGGCCGCACCATGCGCGCTTCGCCCACGAGGCGGAGGCGCTCCGGCGCGTCGGGCCTCCCACGGTCCCGGAGGTGCTGGAGGAGGGGCGGGTGGGGGGCAGGCCCTTCCTGGTGCAGGAGCTGCTGCGAGGGCAGACGCTCGCGGCGTGGATGGCGGCGCTGCCAGGGACGGGCGCGGCGTCCGTGGCGCGGGTGCGGGAGCTGCTGACGGGGCTGTGTCCGGCGGTGGCGCGCGTGCACGCGGTGGGGGTCGCGCACCGGGACCTCAAGCCGGAGAACATCTTCCTGCGCGAAGGTGGCGCGCTGAGCCTGTTGGACTTCGGGCTCGCGCGGTGGATGGACGCGGGGCCGGCGGAGGAGGCGGGGAACCGCGCGGGCACGACGGTCTACATGGCGCCGGAGCAGTGCCTGGACGCGCGCGGGGCGGGTCCGGCGGCGGACATCTATGCGTTGGGGGTGCTGCTCTTCGAGCTGCTCACGGGGACGCCGCCGTTCCACGGCACGCCGGACGAGGTGCGCGAAGGCCACGTGAGCCAGCGTCCGCCGCGCGTGTCGGAGCGGGCCCCGGTCCCGGTGGCGTTGGACGCGGTGGTGGCGCGGTGTCTGGCCAAGGAGCCGGCGGAGCGGTACGCGAGCGCGGAGGAGGTGCTGGCCGCGTTCGAGGCGGCGTGCGCGGAAGGGCCTTCGCTGCCTGCCGTCGTCGGGGCGAGGGATGCGCGGCCGGCGCAGGGGCTGGCGACGTTCGCGGGCGCGCGGCCGGTGGCGGTGCTGGGGCTGCGCACGGCCGCGTCGGTGGAGGGGCTGGCCGCGACGCTGGAGCCGTTTGGCGGAGTGGTGGCGCGGGTCGCGGCGGGTGGCTACCTGCTCGTCTTCTGCGAGTCATTGTCCGCGGAGGCGAACGTGCGCGCGGGCGCGCTCGCGGCGCGGCGACTGGTGGAGTCCGGAGAGGCCTCGGCGGTGTTGCACGTCGCGGTGCTGTACGTGCATCCGGGCACCACGTTGCCGCGCATCGCCGGTGCCGCGCTGGAGCGGCCGGAGACGTGGTGGGGCAGGGCGCTCGCGCAGGGCGAAGTGCGGGTGACACCGGAAGCGGTCGCGCGGCTCGAGCCCGGTTGGATCGAGCCCGTCACCGGCGAGTCCACTCCGTCGCATGCGGCCAGAGAGGACGAACTCGCCGCGACGGGTGACGCCGCTGTGCCGCGAGCGGCCGTGGAGGGGACAGGCGGAGCGGTCTTCCGTCTGCGCCTCCATGACGAGGACGGCGCTCGCGTTGATGGCGAGCCCCCTCCATTCGTTGGCCGCGACTCGCTGCTGGAGGCACTGAGCGCGGACGCTGCGCGGAGCCTGTCGTCCTCGGCTCCGGGCCTGGGCGTGCTCACCGGCGAGGTGGGGCATGGCAAGTCACGGTTGCTCAAGGCGCTCGCGGTCCAGTTGGAGTCCGCGGGCCACGCGCGGGTCGTGCGTCTGCGCGCGCCCCCGCCGGATGCGTCGCTGTCCAACTCCCTCCTGGATGCCCTGCGCGCCGTCGTGGGCCGTCCTTCCGCGGAGCCCCGCATCCTGGCCGAGGCACTCCTCGCCCAGGCCCGTGAAGCCCCGCTCGTGCTTTTGCTGGACGACGCGCACCTCGCGGATCCCTTGAGCCTGGATGTGCTCGAACGCGCCACGCTCGCAGGGCCTCGGGCACCCCTTTGGATCTGCGTCGCCGGACGTCCTTCGCTCCTGGGCCTGCGTCCCCACCTGGGCGAGCGCAGCGCCCACGTCTCCCGCCACACGTTGCCGCCCCTGTCGCCGGAGGCGAGCCGCGCGGTGCTCGTCCACCTGCTGCGCCCCGCGGAGCACATCCCCGAACCCGTGCTCGCGCGCCTGGAACAACTGGCGCAGGGCGTGCCCCTGTCCCTCGTCGAGCTGGCTCGCGCGCTCCGCGCCGCCGGAGCCCTGCGCTCGGCGCCGGGGGGCGGATGGTACGTCGCGCCGGACGCGCTGCTGGACGTCTCCGTCACGCCGCTCTTTGAACGGCTGGCCCCACGCGTGCTCGCGGGCCTCCCGGAGGCCCACCGGGTGCTCGCGCGGCTGTGCGCGGTGCTGGGCACGGAGGTGGATGTCGCGCGCGTGGACGCGGCCCTTCGCCACCTGACCGCTGGACCGGAGCTGTCTCGCGCCGCCGCGCTGGACGCGGGCGCGGGCCTGCAACGGCTGACCCGCGCGGGCCTCCTGCGGCCCACCGGCCCGGGCCGCTTCGCCTTCCGCCACCCGCTCCTGCGCGAGGCCCTGGAGGCCCTGCTGCCTCCCGCGCCCCGCCGCGCGCTGCACGCCGCCGCGCTCAAGGCCAGCGTAGGCGACGACGTGGCGGAGCGCCGCCGCCGGGCCCACCACGCGGCCGTCTGCGGCGCCCACCTGGAGGCCTCGCGCGACTACCTGGCGCTCGCGGAGGAGGCCCGCTCCGGACACCTTCCCGTGGAAGCGGAGCAGCACTACACGCGCGCGCTCGCGCTGCTCCCGGAGTCCGACGATGCGCGCCGGGCCCAGGCGCTCGCGGGACGGGGCAAGGTGCGCCACCGCCTCCAGCGCTTCCGCGAAAGCCTCGCGGACCTGTCCGCCGCGCGCGCCCTGGCCCGCGTCCGGGGCGACGCCGCGCTCGAAGTGGACCTGCTGCTGGAGGAAGCCACCGCGCGCGACTGGATGGAGGACTCGGAGGGCTCCGCCGCCTGCACGCGCGAAGCGCTCGACGCCATCGAACCCCTGGACGCGCCGCGCCTGTCCCTCCGCTGTGGCCTCGCCCGCGGCCGCCTGCACGTGCGTCAGGGCGAGTGGGCCGCCGCGGCCCGCGTGCTCACCTCCACCGCCGAGGGCGCTGAACGCGCCAGGGATCACGAGACGCTGGTCGTCTCCCTGGCCCTGCTGGGCGCGGCCCTCACCTTCCTGGACCGCGCACCGGAGGCCGCCGAACGCTTCGACGAAGCCCTGGAGCGCTGCGAGGCCGCGGGCGACGGACTGCACAAGGCCGCCGTGCTGTGCAACCGCGTCCTCTTGTGGCTCCGCCAGGGAGACGTGCCCCGCATGGAGGCGGACCTGCGAAAGGCCATGGCCCTGGGCCGGGAGCTGGCCCACGCGCAGATGGAGCGCTGGTCCACCTTCAACCTGGCGGAGGTCCTCTACATGCAGGGCCGCCTGGACGAAGCGCTCCCCCTCGCGCAGCGAGCGCACGAGCTGGGAGTGCGCTTCTTCCGCGAACACCCCGTGCCCGTGGACGCGCTGCTCATCGCCCGCATCCAGGCCGCCGCGGGAGACGAGGCGGCGGCGGCCCGCCAGCTCGCCTGGATTTCGGAGCGCTGTCCGCCGGAGTCCCTGCCGCCCACCGCCATCATGCGGCGGCTGGTGGAGATCCAGGTCCATCAACAGGCCACCGGCGCCTTCCGTGCGGCGGACTGGGCCGCGCTCCACGCGGAGGCGGACGCGCTGGCTTCGCCGGATGAGAAGGCGGAGATCCTCCTGCAGGCCACCGGCATCGCGCGCCGCACGGGCGCCATGGAAGAAGCCCGCGCGTGGCTCGAGCGCGCCAGACCCGCCGTGGCGGAAGCCCCGCTGTGGTCTACGCGTTTCCACGCATTGCGTGCCGCGCTCGCACCCGCAGCGCTGTAACGGGAAACGCTACACGGTGCCGCGCACGTAACCTTTCGCGCTACAGGGAGACAAGAAGGCCGCGCCTGGGGTTTCCTTCCCCTCCCATTTCCGAATCCTGCCCAAGGAGTGTTCGCGCGATGGCCTCCTCCGTCCTCCGAGTCCCCTGGTGTTTCCTGTTGCTGGCCCTGACCGGCTGCGAGCCCGCGCTCCCGGAAGACACCACCTCCAGCGCCGACGCGGACGTGGCGCTCGGCAAGAGCGAGGCGGACATCCGCATCGCCAACTCGCTCCTCACGCGGGAGCTGGTGCTCAACGCCATCGCCGCGAACCACGACGCCAACGAGGCGCTGTCCACCCACTCGCTGGAGTCCCTCTTCGACCCCGACGTGATGAGCCCCGGCGCGGACAGCGCGCTCGTCAACCACCAGCTCCGCGACCCGTACGCGCAGCGCTTCATGGCGTACCTGGTGAGCTGCGCGCTGGGCGAAGGGGAGACGCTCGAGTGGCTCAACCCCTTCCTGTCCGCCGGCTCCCAGCGCAGTGAATGGGCCGGCTCCGCGGGCCTCTGCCCGTGGTGGCGCACGCAGGCGCCGGGCGACGCGTGCCTCCGGCGCGTGACGGCGTGCCTCCTGTCGCGCAACAACGGCCTGGGCTACCGCGTGGAGCTGTCCATGCGCGGCGAGATCCGTGAGCCCGCGGCCTCCATCGCGGAGCCGTTCTCGCTGGACCCGTGGTCGGTGCCGCTGGACCAGGTGCCGACCGCGACGTCGTCGGTGAACAGCGCCGTGCCGTGCGACTCCCAGACGCTGGGCGCGGATCGGGACTGCGGCTGGAAGATGCACTCGGTGGGGTGGTGCCCGGCGAACCAGACCATCTCCGTGGGCGCGGGAGGCCCGGCGATCTGCCCGTCCGGGACGCCGCTGGGCTCCAGCTCCGAAGCGCGCATGGTGCTGCGCGTGTGCCGGGGCATCGCCGGCTGCGACAAGGCGGACGCGCGGCACGTGGCGTCCAGCCAGGGGTGCGTGCCGGAGTCCACGGACCCCTCGTCCTCCACGGACACGGACCCCTCCGTGACCTTCACCTGCCCCGCGGCGGGTGGGTACTTCACGGTGATGACCGCGCCCTGGGACAGCGACGTGGAGGGCACGGCGACCGTGGGCGTCTCCGCCGGCGTGCAGGCGCCGCTCTCCGAGCGCGCCGTGTACCGGGTCCGCGAGGGCGCCTTCTACGGCAACCTCTTCGGCACGGAGGCGCTCCGCGGCGACATCAACGTGACGGTGACGTTGGTGGCGGGGTCGAAGGACCGCTACACCGTCAACCGCCCGAAGGGCCGCCAGTCGAAGCCCATCTTCAAGGACCTCTACTCCTGCTACGACCCGGGCTGGGTGTACGGCCGGGCCTACGCGACCTACCGCGTGTGCGCGCTGCCGGGCACGGAGGAGGACTGCGCGGCCACCGTGACGGGCCCGTGCTGGACCCCCGACGCGAGCATCGCCCGCCAGTGCAAGACGCAGGACGGCCCGCTGCTGGCGGGCGACGGCGACTTCGAGCTCTGCAAGGACACGTCCGGCCGCGTCTGGGAGGAGCCCATCACCGTCTACCTGAATGGCGCGTGCGACCTGGTGGATGAGCAGCACCTCGACCTGTGCAAGCGCTGGACGGAGCCCCCGCCGCCGCAGGAGACGTCCCGGGGCAAGTGGTAGCCCATGGCGGGCAACGGCGAGGAGTCCCTCTACGGCGAGGAGCTGCGGCCCGGCGCGCTCGTGGGCGAGTGGGTCGTGGACCGGGTCCAGGTCCACGGCCCGGTGTCCGCGCTGTACCGGGCGCGGCACGCGCGAACCGGCGTGCCCGCGGCGCTGAAGGTGCTGCACCCGCAGGTGGCCGCAGCGGCGGTGGCGCTGCGGCGCTTCCGGCGTGAAGCGGCCACGCTCCAGCGGCTGCGCCACCCGCACATCGTCACGGTGCTGGGGTACGGCGAGCTGTCGGACGGACGTCCCTTCATCGCCATGGAGTGGCTGGAGGGGCAGGACCTGGCGGCGGAGCTGGCCACGCGAGGACCCCTGTCCCCGCGCGAGGTGCTGGAGGTGATGGAGCAGGTGGGCGCGGCGCTGCGGGTGGCGCACGCGGCGGGCGTGGTGCACCGCGACCTGAAGGTGCAGAACGTGGTGCGGCTGGCGCCGGGGCGCGGCGGGCCCGCCGTGAAGCTGGTGGACTTCGGCGTGGCGAAGGGGCTGGTGCCGGGCGCGCCGGGAAGCTCGTCGCTCACGCACACCGGCGTGGTGCTGGGCACGCCGCTGTCCATGGCGCCGGAGCAGATCCGCGGCGAGGTGCCGGACGCGCGCACGGACCTGTACGCCGCGGGCGTGCTGCTCTTCCAGTTGCTCACGGGCATGCCGCCCTTCCAGGGCACCACGCGCCACGAGGTGGAGCAGCAGCACCTGCACGCGCCGCCGCCGCGCCCCGGAGAGCACGCGCCGGTGTCCGCCGCGCTGGACGCGGTGGTGCTGCGCTGTCTGCGCAAGGCGCGCGAGGAGCGCCACCCGGACGTGGACGCGCTCCTGGAGGACCTGCGGGGCGCGGTGCTGGGAGGCGCGGCGCCGGTGGAGGTGCCGCGCGCGGTGGGCCTGTACGTGGAGGCCCGGCTCACGGGAGCACCGGACGCGGGCGCCATGGAGGACCTGGACGCGAGCCTGGAGCGCGCGAGTACCCTGGCGCGCGAGGCCGGGCTGGAGGTGCGGGTGATGGGCGGCGCGTGCCTGCTCGCCGTGGCCAGCCTCCCGGACGACGTGCGCCGGGAGCGGGAGCTGCGCGCACGCGTGCTGGACGTGGGGCTCGCGCTGACGGGCCAGGGGCCCTCCGACGCGCGCCTGCACGTCACCGTGCACGTGGACCGGCTGACGTCACGCGAAGAGGCCCACGGCTGGACGGAGTCCACGGCCTCCGCGTGGGACGGGGCGGGCGGGGAAGGGGGCCTGCTCCACCTGCCCGGCTGGGTGCGGGACGACGCGGAAGCCGCCACGCCCATCGTCACCGGCGCGGCGCTGCGGGGGCTGGAGGCGGACTTCATGGCCAGCCCGGTGCCGGAGGCTCCCGAGCGCTGGCGGCTCTCCTCCCGGCGCTGAAGCCGCCTACGGCTTGATGCCGTGCCGGCGCAGGAGCCGGTAGAAGTGCACGCGGTCCATGCCGGCGGTGACGGCGGCCTGGGCCACCTTGCCCTGGTGCTTCTCCAGGAGCGCCCGCAGATACCTGCGCTCGAAGTCGTCCACCACGCGCCGGCGCTGCTCCGCGTACGGCCGCGACAGGTCCAGCTCCAGCGGGCTGCCCTCCGGGCGCGAGTCCTCCTCCGCCAGCGGCAGCGCGTCCTCGAACACCAGGCAGCGCTCCAGGTGGTTGCGCAGCTCGCGCACGTTGCCCGGCCACGCCGCGTGCCTCAGGCGCGACAGGAACTCCGGCGTGCGCAGCGCGCCCGTGCGCTCCGGATCCGCGCCCAGCGACGCCAGGATGCCCGACACCAGCATGGGCAGGTCCTCCGGCCGCTGGCGCAAGGAGGGCATGGCGATCCTCAGCACCGCGAGCCGGAAGAAGAGGTCCGAGCGGAAGCGGCCCGCGTTCACCTCCGCGCGCAGGTCGCGGTGCGTGGCCGCGATGAGCCGCACGTCCACCGGCTGGTACGTGTTGCTGCCCACCCGGCGGATCTCCCGGTTCTCCAGCACGCGCAGCAGCTTGGGCTGCAGCTCCGGGGGCAGTTCGCCAATCTCGTCCAGGAAGACGGTGCCGCCGTCGGCCTCCTCGAAGACGCCCGCGCGCCGGCTCACCGCGCCGGTGAAGGAGCCCTTCTCATGGCCGAACAGCTCGCTCTCCAGGATGTGCGCGGGGATGGCGCCGCAGTCCACCACCAGGAAGGCCGCGTCCTTGCGCCGGCTGGCCTGGTGGATGGCGAGCGCCGCCTGGCTCTTGCCCGTGCCCGTCTCGCCCTCCAGCAGCACCGTGACGTCGCGTGCGGAGGCCCGCTCCATCATCGCGAAGCAGCCGCGCATGGCCACGGACGTGCCCACCAGCGTGCCGAAGCGCGTCAGCTCCGACAGGGGCAGCCGGTTGCTCTCCGCGCTGAAATCGAAGCGCAGCACCACGCGGCCCAGCCGCAGCAGGCTGCCGCTGCGCAGGATGCCCTCCACCACCTGCACGCCGTCCACGATGACGCCGTTGAGGCTGTCCAGGTCCTTCACCTGCGGGCCCTTGGGGCCGATGCGCACCTCGCAGTGGAAGCGCGACACGGTGGAGTCCTCCACCGCGAAGTCGTTGAGCGGATGCGAGCCCACCGAGCAGGTGTCCGCCGTGGACTCCCACACCGTGCCCGCGCCCGGGCCCTCCACCACGGACAGGCGGAAGCGGCGCACCGTGGGCAGGTCCCCCGGCCGGCGGGCCTGCTCATACGGCAGCGTCACGTGGAGCGCGGCCTCCTGCGCCTCTTCGTCCGGGCGCGCGCCCTTGTCCTTCGACTCCCCGGGGGCCCCGTCGACGCGGGTTCGATCCGACACAGACATGCGGCTGAAACTACCACGTCCGGGCCACCCGGGGCTGCGGCAGCCGGGTGTCCTCCAGGACACAGACGCGGCTCGCGCGCACGCAAAGCATCAGCTCAGCGTCACGTCCAGGAACATCATCAGCACGAAGCCCACCATCAGCCCGGCGGTGGCCTCCTTCGCGTACTCCTGGCGGTGGCTTTCGGGGATCATCTCGTCGCTGACGACGTACAGCATGGAGCCGCCCGCGAACGCGAGCGCCCACGGCAGCACGCCCGACGCGAACGACGTGGCGAAGAAGCCCACCAGCGCGGCCACGCCCTCCACCAGCCCCGTGTAGAGCGCCACCAGCACCGCCTGCTTGCGGCTGTACGCCACGCCCATCAGCGCCAGCGCGACGACGAAGCCCTCCGGGATGTCCTGCAGCCCGATGCCCACGAGGATGGGCACGGCGATGGTCATGGAGCGGCTGCCCACGCCGGTGCCCACCGCCAGGCCCTCCGGGAAGTTGTGCAGCGCGATGGCCAGCACGAACAGCCAGATGCGCTTCAGGTTCACCGCCTCCGCGTTGCCCTCCTGCCCCTTGATGAAGTGCTCGTGGGGGATGAAGCGGTTGCACAGGTGCAGGAACAGGCCGCCCACCAGCATGCTGCCGCCCACCACCAGCGCGGGCACGAAGCGCGACGTGGAGCGCTCCTCCGCCAGGTGGATGGCGGGGACGACGAGCGAGAAGGCCGTGGCCGCGAGCATCACGCCCGCGCTGAAGCCCATCAGCACGTCCTTGGTGCGCTGGGAGATGCCGCCCATGGCCAGGGCGGGCACGGCGCCCAGGCTGGTGGACAGGACGGTGACGGCGCTGCCAACGAGCGCCAGGGCGAGGGTGGACGAGCCGAAACCGCTGTCGGACATGGCCCCCTCAACCTGTCGCACTCCCCGCCGCCCGGCCACCTTTTCAGCAGGGGCCGGGCACGAGGGATGCCCGCCATGGAACAACCGCGCCGGGAGGGACGCACTCAGGGCGACAGGCGCTGCTTCTCCCGCTGGATGAGGTGCCACTCCTGGAGGTTCTTCTGGAGCGCGGACAGCCACGCGTCGATCTCCGGATCCAGGCGCTTGTCCACGCCGCGCAGGGACTCCAGCAGCGGCCGGGCGCCGGACTGGCCCAGCCGCGCCAGTCCCTCCAGCGCGGACTTGCGCACCGCCAGGTCGCTGTCGCTCCGGTACAGCGACGTGAGCGAGCGGCGCGCCCCCGCGGACTCGGAGCCCGGCACACCGCCCAGCGCCTTCGCCGCCGCCGCGCGCAGGCCCGCGTCCTCCGAACGCAGTTGCTGGGTGAGCTTGCGCACGACCTCCGGGCTCGCGGCCTCCATGGAGACCTCGCCCAGCAGGCGCTTTGCCAGCGCCGGGTCGTCCGTGGCCGTGGCGACCTTCACCGCCGCCTCCGCCAGCTCCGGGTTGTGGCCGAAGTAGATGCCGGCGCTCTCCGTCACCAGGTTCTCCACCACCGCCTGACGCACCTCCGGCGCGCTGTCGCGCACGAGCTGTTCGTAGTTCACCACGTCGCCGTTCTTCGCCATGAACTCCACGGACGGGGAGCCCTGGAGCGCACGCACGGCGGCGGCGCGCAGGCCGGGGTCCGCGTCCTGGCTCGCGCGGGAGAGCAGCGGCTGGAGCAGCTCCGGCTTCTGGGCGTTGCTCGCCTTGGTGGCCAGCGCCGCGCCCACGGCCTCCAGCACGGCGGGGTCGCGCTCCTGGCTCACCACCCGGCCCAGGGCCTCCGGCGGCAGGGCGATGGCGGCCTCCTTCAAGCGCAGCCGCGCGTACTTGCGGTACGCGGGCGAGCCCGTCCGCATGGCCACGCGCACCTCGTCCAGCATGCCCTCCACCGTGCAGACCGTCTGGGTGGGGACGGCGACGGGCGCGCCCTGCGCCAGGGCCAGGCCGGGCAACAGCGCCAGCCAGAGCACCCGGGTCTTCCTCGTTCGCGAGCCCATCAGTGCGGCGCTCCTTCCTCGACCACGCAGTCGTGGTGCTCCTTCTTGCCCAGCCAGATGCGCGCGAAGTCCGTGGTGCCGCTGGCGTACAGCGCCTTGAAGTCCAGATAGTCCTGCCGCAGGCGCGGGTCCTTGCGCGCGAACTCCTCCACCAGCGGCAGGGCGTCCGCGCCGGCCGCGCGCACCGCGAAGCGCAGGAAGGCCCAGCGCACGCACAGGTCCTGCTCACCGTCGAAGGCGGCGCGGTACGCGGCCAGGGCCTTCTGCGGGTCCTCCGTGACGGCGAGCCGGAAGGCGGCCATCTCGCGCACGTCGCGCTCCTTGTCGGTGCGCATCACCTTGGAGAGCGCGTCGATGGAGTCCGGGTCGAGCAGCGGGTCGGAGTACGACGGCATCTCCAGCGCGAGCAGCCGCACCGCCGTGTCCTCCGACGTGGTGCCGATGTCCAGCAGGTCCTTCCAGTACGGCGCATACGTGCCGGTGCGCTCGTAGTCCTCCTTCATCACCCGGCCCAGCGTGCGCGTGGCCACCCACGCGGCCGAGTCCGCGGAGTCGTCCAGCGCGATGGCCTTGAGCCGGCCGCGCGTCTCCGGCGTGAAGCGGTGCTGCGTCTCCAGCGCGTCCAGCGCGGAGGCGCGGTCCGTCGTGGCCAGCGACTTGTCCTCGGCCACGGACATCAGCTTCTCCGTGACGCGCGGGTGGCGCACGGCGGGCGCGGCCTTGAGGGCCTCCAGGTAGATGGCCGGCTCCGGCGGCGCCGCGCTCACCGCCCACGCCACCAGTTGCAGCGCGCGGTCCGGGTCGTTGCCCACCAGCTCCGTCAGGCGCTCCTGGAGGTAGGCCACCAGCGCGGTGTCGCGCGCCTGGATGGCGGCGGCCACGGCGGCGTGCAGCGACTCCAGCGTCGCGGACCTGTCCAGCGCGGCCAGCCCGTCCCAGCACCCGGGCATGGGGATCTCCTCGCGCGGTCCGGTGCGCGCGGCGGGCGGAGTCGTCGCGGTGGCCGCATTCCCGGCGGCGGCCGTGGGCACGGAAGGCGTCGCCGCGACGGGCAGCGGAGGTCCGGCGTCATTGCTCCCGGCCGAGCCCCGCCACCACACGACGCCCAGGGCGACGAGGAGGACGAGGCCGGCGAGCGCGACCTTGAAGAGGGGACGGGAGGTCATGTCGAAGGGGGCTCACACGGTGAGGGAGGGAAGGGCGCACGCGCGCCGGAAACAGCCGGGCGGGGCGCACGCGGCCCCCGCCCGGAGCCACACGGGCTACAGCGTGGGGACGCCCAGCCGGTTGTTGCAGTAGGCGTTGGTGCCGCACGTGGTGCCGACGCTGGTGTACCAGGCCGACTTGCGCGTGCCGTACTGCCGGTTGTCCGCGTGAACGTGCGGGCCGGTGGCGTTGCCCGTGCCGCCCACGAGCCCCAGCGCGCAGCGGTCGCACGTCTTCGTGCCGGAGCTGACGTTGGCGTAGAAGTGCAGTTGGCGGAAGTCCCAGCCGCTCGCGCCGGACACCACGTAGTAGTTGCCCGCGCCGCCGTTGCAGGTGGAGCCGTAGCAGGCCCCCGCGCAGCCGCCGTAGTAGTAATAGTAGTAGTTGCCCACCAGCATGCCCCGGTGGTTCCACTCGCCGCAGGTGCCGTTACCAATGTCCAGCGCCGTGTGGCTGCTCCCGGTGCAACTGTAATAGGTGGTCGAGTTCACGTAGGCCGCCGTGTCGCAGATGGGGCCGTTCGCCGTGGCCGCCACTCCCGGTGCGGCCCACGCCGCGGCGGCCAGCGCCACCCCGGCGGACAGCAACGTCTTCATCTTCATGCGGTGCTCCCTCCCGTCATCCGTCCTCCGTTCCCCGACGAATGGGGTGGAGGCGGTGAAGCTGTAATACATGAAAAGCTGGAAACCGTCTCGGGGATTGGGAATTGAGAAACACAGCGATTCCAGGGGCTTCCGTGCCGCGCCGTGTCGTTTTCCGGCAGCCGACGCAACTGGCGGCAAACGTTCACGACAATCTGGAATGTCGGCGTTCGGCCGACCCTGGCGACCCGCCGCCGGGACCCTCAGGCCAGGTGTCTCCGTCACCTGGGAGAAGCGACATGACCACGATTGGCAAGCCCGGCTCGCGCACGACGTCCCCTGTCAGCACCCCGCAGCCGAAGACGCTCGCGACGCCCGCGAAGCCCAACGCGGTGAAGGCCGCCGTCACGCAGCGGATGTCGGACGGCTTCGACGCCGGGCCCCGCGCGGGGGCGCGCCCCCCGTTGTCGGAGGTGCGCACCACGGAGACGGCGCTGAAGAAGGACAAGGACGGCGGCGGCTTCCTGGGCGGCATCGCGTCGAGCGTCGGTTCGGCCCTCGACAAGATTGGCAAGGGCGTGGCGAAGGCGCTCGCGCCGCAGGTGAGCACGAACGCGGACGGGCGCACGGTGGTGGACCTGGGCGCGGGCAACAACACCGCGACGGTGTCGCAGAACAAGGACGGCGGGCTGACCATCAAGTCCGGCAGCGACACGGTGACGCTGACGGCGGAGCAGGCCCGGGGCGCCATCATCAACGGCGGCGCGGGCAACGACTCCATCACCGTGGACAAGAGCGTCACGCAGGACATCACCCTGGATGGCGGTGAGGGCGACGACAAGCTCACCGGCGGCGCGGGCAACGACACGCTCATCGGCGGCGCGGGCAACGACACCGTCATCGGCGGTGAGGGCAACGACACGCTGAGGGGCCAGGACGGCGACGACTACCTGGAGGGCGGCGCGGGTGATGACCGCGTCTACGGCGGCGAGGGCCGCGACGTGCTCTACGGCCTGGACGGCAATGACACCCTGTCGGGCGGCAAGGGCCGGGACTACATCGACGCGGGCGCGGGCAACGACCGGGCCTTCGGCGGCGAGGGCGACGACCAGGTCATCGGCGGGCGCGGCGACGACACGCTGTCTGGCGGCGCGGGCAACGACGCGGTGGCGGGCGGCGAGGGCAAGGACACGGTCCGGGGCGGCACGGGCACGGACAAGCTCTACGTGGAGGACAACGAGGCCACCTGCGACGCGGCCGAGGGCGAGCGCGAGATCGTCGACATGACGAACGCGGACCAGCGCGGCTCCTCCGTCTCCGTGACGGGCAGCGCGGAGTTCCAGGCGCGCGTGCAGTCGGACCTGGACGCGATGCGCTCGCTGCCTTCGGGCCAGGAGCTGCTGGGCACGCTGGACGCCAGCGGCAAGAAGACGGTCATCCGCGAGACGTCCAGCGGCAACAGCGCGGGCGGCACGAACTTCAACGACGGCTTCATGAACGCGGACGGCACGCCGGGCAAGGGCACGGACGCGCAGGTGAACTACAACACCACGCGCATCTCGCTGGGCAGCGAGGAGTGGATGAACCGCCCGCCGGTGGTGGGCCTGTTCCACGAGCTGGTGCACGCCTCGGACATGAACAACGGCACGCTGGCGCTGGGCTCCAAGAACGGCACGCGCAACCTGGAGACCTCCGCGGTGGGCCTGCCCATCGACCTGGACCAGGACCCGTCCACGCCGGACGTGGTGCAGGGCGGCCGTCCCGGAGAGAACGTCCTGCGTGACGACCTGAACCTGCCCACCCGCCCGCGCTACTAGGATGCGGGGGATGAGGACGTTCCGCCTCGCTGGTGCCATCATGGCGCTGGCAATCATCGTGGGCTGTGCGCGGGCGCCGGAGCGGCCCGCGCCCCCAGCAGCGGAGCCAGGAGGACAGCGCGTGGCCCAGGCGGACGTGGAGCTGAAGGTGGAGTCGGTGGCGCGCGAGGCGGACACGCTCGCCGTCACCTACGCGGTGCACAACCGGACCCGGAAGGCCGTGCTGCTGCTGGACGGCCTGTGGGACGTGGGCTTCAGCGGCCACCTCACGCTGGCGCCCGAGCGGGCCTACGTGGACCTGTCCGGCGGCAAGGTGGTGCTGTCGCGCATGCTGCTGCCGGTGCCGGAGGACCTGGCGGTGGAGGCGCCGGAGGTGCCCGCGGTCAGCCGCGTGGAGCCAGGCGCCACGGCGAGCCGCCGCGCGGTGGTGCCGCTGCCCCTGCGCACCGCGCTGCCGTACCCCACGGGCCCGGAGGAGACGCGCGAGCTGTCCACCGTGCGCGAGGTGTCCCTGCGCGTGGGCTACCTGCCGGACGCGGAGGCCATTCCGTTGAGCCAGGGGAAGGACTCGCAGGGCACGCCCATCCAGACGCCGCAGTTCGGGCCGGCGGTGACGGCGCAGCGGGTGCTGGACAGCGGGCCCCTGCCGGTGACGGACGCGAAGTAGGGAGCCCGGGCCCTGGCGTTGGAGGACGAACGCGATGACGGCTCCGGGCCCGTCATCGTCACCGAGGACGCGGAAGGGCGCCGCTCGCTTCGCTTCGGCGACGGGGGGGCGCGCCAGAGCGTGGTGTGGCCCGGCGAGCCGCTGCGGCTGGAGCTGCCGTACACCCGCATGGTGATGGTGGCGCTGGCGTTCGTGCCCCAGCCGGAGAACATCCTCGCCATCGGGTTGGGGGGCGGCTCCATCCCCATGTTCCTGCGCGCGGTGCTGCCGGACACGCACATCGACGTGGTGGAGCTGGACGCGGCGGTGGTGGACGCCGCGAAGGAGTACTGCGGCTTCCAGGAGGACGCGCTCCTGCGCGCGCACGTGGCGGACGGGCGGGCCTTCATCGAAGCGGACGGGCCGCCCTATGACATCATCATCCTGGACGCGTACGGGGCGGATCAGATTCCGGGGCACCTGGCCACGCGCGAGTTCCTGGGCGCGGTGCGCGCGCGGCTGACGCGGGGCGGGGTGGTGGTGAGCAACGTCTGGGAGTCCGCGGGGAACCCGCACTACGACGCGATGGTGCGCACCTACCAGGTGAGCTTCCACGGCCTGTCCATCTTCGAGGTGCCCACCACGACCAACCGCATCCTGGTGGGGTTGGAGGGGCCGCGGCGGCTGACGCGCGAGGCGCTGGTGGAGCAGGCCCGCCGGGTGGAGCGGGAGCGGAAGCTGCCGTTCCGGTTGAGCACGCTGGTGGCGCAGCGCTACCGGCCCCTGACGCGGCGGCTGGGACGGGGGAGGGTGCTGACGGACGCGGGGCTGGGGTCCGACGGCCTCATCCCGGACGAGTGAGGCCGCTCTGCTGGCCAGTGAGCACGGCCCCGCCCGGCCGCGACTGAATCAGCGTGGCGCGCTGCTAATCTTGAAGGCTCGGTACGTGAGCATCCTTTCGGGAGACGCGATGAACGGCGCGAACGACGGACGACCCGGCCAGCCCTCTGCTCCCTCCGAGGACGAGGCGCCGCTGGAGGCCGGCGAGTCCGATGGCGCGGGCCTGGAGGCCCCTCCGAGGTCGAAGCCCATCTACGTGTTGGAGGGCAACACGCTGAGGACGCGGCTGACGCACGAACTGGGCATCCACTACCCCTTCGTCGGGGCGGGCATGGCGTTCGTGTCCCTGCCGCCGCTGGTGGTGGCGGTGTCGGAGGCGGGCGGCCTGGGGGTGTTGGGCGCGGCGCCGGAGCCGCCGGGCGTGCTGGAGGCGCGGCTGAAGGCCATCCAGGCGGGCACGCGGAGGCCCTACGGCGTGGACTTCATCGTGGACCGGCTGGAGCCGCACGGCTTCACGACGCGGGACCACGTGGACACGTGCATCGCGGCGAAGGTGCCGGTGGTGGTGTTCCACTGGACGCTGCCGCCGCGCGAGTGGATCCAAGCGCTGCAGGCCGCGGGGACGCGGGTCTGGGTGCAGTCGGGCACGGTGGAGCTGGCGAGGCAGGCGCTGGACGCCGGGGTGGAGGGACTCATCGCCCAGGGGCGGCAGGCGGGCGGCCGCAACCTGGGCAGCACGCCGGCGTTGGCGTTGCTGAAGGAGCTCCGGAAGCTGACGGACACGGTGCCGGTGCTGGCGGCGGGAGGCATCGCGGACGGGTTCAGCGCGGCGCGAGCGCTGCATCACGGGGCGGACGGAGTCTGGGTGGGCACGCGGCTGGTGGCGTCCGTGGAGGCGCACGCGCACCCGCTCTACAAGCAGCGGCTGGTGGACGGGGACGCGGGCGACACGGCGATGACGACGCTGTTCGGGCCGGAGTGGCCGGGCAAGCGCATGCGGGTGATCCGCAACCGCGTGGTGCGCGAGTGGGCAGGGCGCGAGTCGAGCGTGCCGCCCACGGCGGAGTCGGAGGCCATCGGGACGACGCGGTTGTTCCCGGGCGTCCTGGACGTGCAGTACGTGATGCCGAAGTTCAGCTCGTTCCTGCCCACGCCGGACACGCAGGGAGACCTGGAGGAGATGAGTCTTCCCGCGGGAGGCGCGAGCATGGCGCGCATCGACACCGTGCAGCCCGCCGGGCAGATCGTGGTGGAGATGATGGAGCGCGCCCGGCGGTTGTTGGAGTCGCCGGAGGGGCTGGATGAGGCGGACGAGGAGGACCGGGGTTAGCGCGGGAGGAACTGCTGGTCGAGGTCATCTTCCCAATCGTCCAGCGCGGCCCTGGCCGCCGCATAGTCCTTTGCCGTGCTCGCGTACTTGATGGACCGCTCGAGATTGAGCAGCCGCGCCTTCAGCGCCGCGGCTTCTGGCTTGCTCGCGCTCCTGCGGAGCAACTCCGTGCGCAGCCTCTGGATGCGCTGACGAAGGTCCTTTTTCTGCTGGGAGAACTTGGGAGCCGGTAGAGGTGCGGAGGGCTCGGGAGGCTTGGGTTCAGGGGGCGTTGGCTCGGGAGGCTTGGGTTCAGGCTCCTTGGGATCCATTGAACCCGCATCGAGCACGGGCTGGACTGGAGGGGTCTGGAGCTTCTCCTCGACGATAGGAGGCACGGAGCGGAACCGGACGACGCCGGCCCCCACGCTCAGCAGCACCAGTGTCCCAAGCAACGCCCAGCCGATGCCCGGAGGTTGGCGGATGGCCTTGAGGGCCTCTTGCGTGCTGGGCGTATGGCTGTTGTCAGCCGCTGGGAGGGGGACCTCGGTCTTGGTGAGAGACGGCGCGCGAGGCTGCGCGCGCAGCGGAATGCGCTTCAATTGCTCACGCACCGCTTCTGCGGAAGGCGGCCGTGACGCGGGACTCTTCGCGAGGAGCTGAAGCACCAGCGCGTCCACGTCATGTGGCAGTCCCGGGAGGCGTGACGAAGGCAGCGGCGGCGACTGCTCCAGGTGCGCGAACATCACCTGGACGGACTCGCCCTGGAAGGGGCGCACGCCAGTGAGCAACTGGAACATCAGCACGCCCGCCGCGTAGAGGTCGGTCGCCGGCCCCACGGTGTCGCCGCGGATCTGCTCGGGCGCCATGAACTCCGGCGTGCCGATGACCATGTCATCCGCGGTCAGCGGCTTGTCGCGCGACTCCATCAACTTCGCGATGCCGAAGTCGACCAGCTTCACCGCGGCTGGAGTCGATGGCGTTTCGACGATGAAGACGTTGGGAGGCTTCAGGTCGCGGTGCACCACGCCCGCACGGTGCGCGGCGCCGAGCGCGGAGAGCATCTGGTCCATGACCCAGACGACGGACTCCAGGTCCATGGGGCGCTTCGAGCGGACGAAGTCGGAGAGCGACCGTCCCTGAAGCAGCTCCATGATGACGTAGGGACGCTCATCGGGGAGCGTCCCAAAGCCGAAGATGTCGATGATGCCCGGATGCCGGACGGCGTTGACCGCGCGAGCCTCCACCAGCAGGCGCTGCACCTGCTGCTGCGACACCATCTCGATGCGCATGACCTTGATGGCGACCTGCTTGCCAATCAGCGGATGCACGGCGCGGTACACCACGCCCATGCCGCCCGCGCCGATGCGCTCCTGGATGACGAACTCCCCCAACTGCGTCCCCAACAGAGGATCCGGAGGCGTGCTGACCCGCGATGGGGGGCGCATGACCTGCGTGACATCGTTTGGAGAGGAGCGGGAGCTTTTCATGGGGCGCTGGCGCGCGAACCATAGGCATGCGCTCCCAACGCATTCAAACATCCGCTGGCCAGCGGATCACGATGCGGAGGGGCCCCAGCACAGGGAGACCCACAGGGTCGTGTCTGACATCGCTTTGGGGGAAACAATGATCAGAGGGGGTATCGCACCTTCAGTTGCTCGACCCACTTGTCCATTTCTCGTTGGAGATCCATGCGCTCAGTAGCGGTCAGCTCCTGGGAGGCACGCTCATAGAAGTGCCGGAGGTCCCATTCCAGATCCAAAGAGCTACGAGCGCCCGATGTCCGGCGTAGGAACTCACGGGTGAACAGCTCCACCCGGCTCGCAAGCTTCTCCTCATTGGGTGTCGTTCTTCGCAGTTCCGGCAGGGGGCCGAGGGGATGCGGTCGTGACTGCGGTTCCGAAGGAGGGACAGGCTGTGGCTTTGGTGGCCCGACCAGGGCTGGTGCGGCGGCGCCCGGCGCTTCGGCGGGCAATCCCCGCCACTGATTGAAGCGCTTTTCCCATTCGTCGACACCCCCGGAGATGTCGGTCCTTTCGGTGCCGGTGCTGGCCTTGGCGGCCTGGCGCATGAGCCACATCAGGTCGTTTAGAAGCTCCTTGGGGGGATTTCCTTTCGGACTCGGGGCATGGAGCTTGTTGAACAGGTTGGTCAGCCGGTCCGCCAAGCGCTTCTGGGGCTCGTTGTCCCTGGGCAGCTCGGGCATCGCGGTACGGGGCTCGGCGCTCGCTGATGCGACGGAGGGTGTCGTCGGTGGCGCTGTCTGGGGCGAAGCGGTCGTTGCCACGATGGGCGCACCTTCCGACTCCGTCACGTCGGTTATCGTGGCCTTGGGTTGGCGATCGGGCGGCGACACTGGATTCTCATCGGGCGGGGACTCTGGAAGCCTCCGCGAGGGCTCCTCGCGCCTGTTGCTTCCCCCCTTACCAGGGGGGCGCGACCGCGATGTTACGCCTTCAGGTTCGGGCGAAACCTCTTCGGCTCTCTCCGAAGGTGTCTCCTGTGTGGAGGGGGGGCTGCTGCCCGCGTGTTGGGGCGTTTGGGGAGGGGGAGGCTGTTCGGTAGGAACGCCCGCGTCGGGATCGGGCTCGGACGTGACCTGCACGGGAGCCTTTTCGATGGGCGCGACCGGGCGGCTCAGCCACCACGCCCCAGCCCCCAGGCCCACAAGCAACGCCGCGCCTCCCAACATCCAGCCTCGGAGCGGTGGACGGAGGCTCTGAAGCGTCTCCGTCCCCAAGTCTTCAGCATCCGCGACCGCGACAGGCGTACGGGTGGCGACACTGGCCACGGCGGGCTTGGGCACAGGGGCCGGGCGCTGCGTGGAAGCCTTGGGCTTCAGGCCCGGGGGCCTCGCGAAGGACTGGGGACGCGACTCCGCGGGCACGCGCAGGAGCTGCTGCTGCACTGCCTCGGCGGAGGGTGGACGCAGGGCGGGGTCCTTCGCCAACAACTGGAGCACCAGCGTGTCGAGCTCCGGGGGAATCCCCTCGGCGCGCGAAGAGGGCAGGGGCGGGATCCGATCGACATGGGCGAACAGCAACTGGACGGGATCGCCCTGGAAGGGCCGCGCGCCCGTGAGCATCTGGAACGCCATGATGCCCAGCGCGTAGAGGTCCGTCGCCGGGCCCACCGTGCCGCCGCGGATCTGCTCGGGGGCCATGAACTCGGGCGTGCCCAGCACGGAGCCATCGAGGGTCGTCGGGCTCTCCCTGTTCTCCAGCAGCTTGGCGATGCCAAAGTCGACCAGCTTGAGCGTGGGGGCGGCGTTCGGCGACTCCACGATGAACACGTTCGCCGGCTTCAGGTCCCGGTGCACCACTCCCGCCCGGTGCGCCGCCCCCAGCGCGGAGAGGATCTGATCCAACATCCAGAGGACGGTGGGCACATCCAGCCGACGCTGGTCCGACAGCAGCTCGGAGAGCGGCCGACCCTCCAACAGCTCCATCACGACGTAGGGGCGCTCATCCGGAAGCTTGCCGAAGCCGAAGATGTCGATGATGCCCGGGTGCCGGATGGCATTGACCGCGCGGGCCTCCACGAGCAGCCGTTCATGCAGCCGAGGTGAGACGAGCTCCGCGCGCAACACCTTGATGGCGGCTTGTTTCCCAATGAGGGAATGGGTGGCCCGGTAGACGACTCCCATCCCCCCTGCGCCAATCCGCTCGTCGACCGTGAAGTCACCAATCTGCGAAGAGAGCAGCGGATCCGAGAGGGGCGTTGTCTCCGCCGATGCGGTCTTCCGCATGGTGAGCGTCGTCCCGTCGGGATTGGAAGGACGGTGGGTTTTCATGAGGGGATTGCGAGCGAGCGGACCATAGCCGCGCATTTCCCCTGATTCCAAACAACCCACCGGTAAGAGATGGCGCAATGGCGGGTCGTGAATGACTGCCGGGATGTGAAATCATACCCGCCAGCGATTGGCTCCGCTCACTTCGGGAAGCGCGCCGTCAGCCGCTCCTGCCACGCATCCAGGGCCTGATGCACGGTCATGCGCTCGGTGGCGGTCTGGGCCTTCGCGGCCTCAGTGAAGATGTCCACCAATTGCTTTGTGAGCTCGGGCGCGACGTCCTGGTTCTGCGTGCGCGTGCGCAGCTCCACCACCAGCTTGTCCATGCGCTGGGCCAGCTTCTGCTCGGAGGCATTGCTCTGGGGCAGGGTGGGGAGCTTGGGAATCACGAGCGCCGGGACCCGGGGCGCCACGGGTGGCGCGACGACGGCGACGACGGGAGCCGGGGGCGCGTCGTGCAGCGCGATGCGCTGGGTCAGCTCCTTCTCGATGTCATCCAGCGCGACATGGATGCGCGTCCGCTCGGCGTCCGTCTTCGCATCAGCGGCGGCCCGGTACTGCTGGAGCAGCCTGCCGCGCAGCGCTCCCTCCCCATCCACGTCCTTCGCCCGCGCCAGAAGCAGTTTGAACAGACCTGCCTGCCGCTGCTCCATCTTCTTCTCGGAGGGAGTCTCCGCCGGCAGCGGTGGCAGCTTCGTCGACTTCGCCAGGGTCGCTGTCGCGGTCTCCGCCTGCGCCTCTTCTTCGAAGACCTCGGGCGGCGCCTCGACGGGCTCCTGCGCCGCCATGACCGGCGGCGGCTCCTCCGGAGGCGTCGGCCTCGCGTCCACCATCACCTGTTCAGAAGGTCGCGACGGCGCAATCACTTGCACCAGCTCCGCCTCTCGCGCCTGCGCGCCCCACCAATACCCCACCCCCAGCAGCGCCACCCCGGCGACCGCCGTCACCGCGAGGGACACGCCATTCCGGCGCCCCGGCGGCACCGTGGCCGCAGGCACAGCCCGCGACTCCACGCTCGACGGCGGTGGCGCATCCGGCTCCGCGCTCACGGGCGGTCGCGCCAGTGCCCGGAGCTTCATCCTCACGGCCGTCGCGGTCTCGGGCCGCTTCGCCGGCTCCTTCTCCATCAACCGCGCCACCAGCTCATCGAGCTCCGGCGGGATCCCCTCCACCCGCGATGACACGCGGGGAGGAATCTGCTCCACGTGCGCGAACATCACCTGCACGTTGTCACCCTGGAACGGCCGGGTGCCCGTGAGCATGTGGAACGCCATCACCCCCAGCGCGTACAGGTCCGCGGCCGGGCCCACCTCGCCTCCGCGTACCTGCTCCGGGGCCATGAAGTCCGGCGTCCCCACCGTGGAGCCGTCCGCCCGCGCCAGCGCGTCGTGCTCCTGCATCACCTTGGCGATGCCGAAGTCCACCAGCTTGATCAGCGGCGCCCCGTCCGGCTGTTCCATCAGGAACACGTTCGCGGGCTTCAGGTCCCGGTGCACCACCCCCGCCCGGTGCGCGGCCGCCAGCGCGGCCAGGACCTGCTCCAACACCCACGCCGTGGTCCCCACGTCCATCCGGCCCTGCTCGCGCATCCGGTCCGCGAGCGACTGGCCCTGGAGCAGCTCCATCACCACGTACGGCCTGCAGTCAGGCAGCGTCCCGAAGTTGAAGATGTCCAGCACGCCGGGATGCCGGATGGCATTCACCGCCCGCGCCTCCACCAGCAGCCGCTGCTCCTGCTCCGGCGACACCAGCTCCGCGCGCATCACCTTGATGGCCGCGTGCTTGCCAATCAGCGGGTGCTCCGCCCGGTAGACGACCCCCATCCCGCCCGCGCCCACGCGCTCCCGGATGACGAACTCGCCAATCTTCGCGCCCACCAGCGGATCCACTGATGGCGTCGCTGGGACCTCTTCGTCCGTCACCACCTCCGGTGACCCCGCTTCTGGCAATCGTTGGCGTTCATGGGGGCCCTCAATGGTACCGGTCCAGGGCCATGACGTCGCGCGTCCAAGCGAGCCGTCAGGCCGCTCGGCCGCCACCCTATCCTAGCTGATCAGAGAATCCCGTTCTTCAGAGGGAAAAATGCTGATCCGCGGAGGGGGGCCGGCCTCAAGGAAACGGGGGGGACCCGTTGTAGAATCAGGTCCGTCCTTTCCTGGACGTTCCCGGGTCGCGCCTTCCGGATCCCTGCTCCCCAGGGACCGCACCCGAGGGGGAACATGGCACCGGCATACGACGCCCTGGTCATCGGCACGGGGTTTGGCGGCGCGGTGGCGGCCTGTCGGCTCGCGCAGGCGGGTTTGTCCGTGCGCGTGCTCGAACGCGGCCTGCGCTACCCGAAGGGCAGCTTCCCTCGCGACTTCGAGGACCCTCGCAACGGCTGGCTGTGGCAGCACCGCCAGGGGCTCTTCGACATCAAGCTCCTCAAGGGGATGAGCGTCGTGCAGGCCGCGGGGTACGGCGGCGGCTCGCTCATCTACGCCAACGTGTACCTGCGCCCGCCTCCGGACGTGTTCGCGTCCGGGTGGCCGGAGGGCTACAGCCGGGAGTCGTTGGATCCGTACTACGACCTGGTCGCGCACATGCTGGACGTGCAGCCCATCACCGCCGCCGCGCGCGGGCTGCCGCCCAAGACGAAGCGGATGCAGGAGGTGGCGAAGAAGCTGGGCCGCGAGGCGCAGTTCTTCTACCCGAACCTCGCCGTGCGCTTCGCCCCCGCGGGCGAGCCCCTGCCCAACAAGTTCGGCGTGCTCCAGGAGGGCTGCAACTACTGCGGCGAGTGCGACATCGGCTGCAACCGCCGCGCGAAGAACACCCTGGACCTCAACTACCTGGCCGTCGCCGAGCAGCGGGGCGCGGAGGTCACCACCCAGGCGGAGGTCACTCGCATCGAGCCCCTGTCGCCGGGCTACCGCGTCACCTTCACCGACCACGCCAGCGCCGGCATGCAGCGCACCGTGGACGCCCGCCGCGTCTTCCTGTGCGCGGGCGCGGTGAACACCACGGAGCTCCTGCTGCGCAACCGCGACGTGCACGGCACGCTGCCGGACCTGAGCGCGCGGCTGGGGTCGCGCTACTCGGCCAACGGGGACTTCCTCGCCTTCGCCTTCGACACGAAGGAGCCGTGGGACCCGGCGGTGGGCCCCACCATCACCACCGGCATGGTGGTGGATGAAGGCCAGGGCAAGGACAAGACCTGGTTCCTCTTCCAGGAGGGCGGGCACCCGGTGCAGGCCGCGGGGCTGATGGTGGCCATGGACCCCGACCGCGCCATGACGCTGCCGGCGGACCTGCTCCAGCGCGAGCTGGTGAAGGTGCTGCGCACGCGCTCGAAGGAGCTGGCCGCCATCGAGAACGAGCGCGGCCGCTTCCAGGCCGTGTTCCTGGCCATGGGCCGGGACAAGTCCAACGGCCGGCTGACGCTGTCGCCCCTCACCCGCGAGCTCCAGGTGCAGTGGGACGTGCCCGCGAACCTGCCGCTGTACCGCACGCAGGAGCAGCTCTGCGAGGACGTGGCCCGCGCGCTGGGCACGCGCGCCGCCTACAACCCGCTGTGGGAGCGGCTGCACCTGCCGGTGTCCGTGCACAACCTGGGCGGCTGCGCGATGGCGGAGGAGCCCGCGTTCGGCGTCCTCACCCCCGACGGCGAGGTGCACGGCCATCCCGGCCTGTACGTCATGGACGGCGCGGCGCTGCCGGTGGGCGTCGGCGTCAACCCGTCCTCCAGCATCGCCGCGGTGGCCGAGCGCAACGTGGAGCGGGTCATCCGCCAGGTGAAGGACGCGCCGAACTGGGTGGCGCCGGAGCGCGTGCCCGTGAAGGCCGCGCCCGCGTACCCGCCCCGCGTCAGCCTGCGGATGATGCCGGAGGCGGAGACGGTGGCCTCGCCGGTGGTGCCGGGGACGGATCCGCTGGGCGACGTGGTGATTCCGCCCGGCGGCACGGTGGCGTCCCCCACGCCGGTGGTGGGCCTGCGCTTCACGGAGCGGATGAAGGGCTTCCTCCAGCCGAACCATTCGTCACCGGAGGACTTCGCCGGGGCGGCGCGGGCGGGCCAGCGCGCGGGGCAGACGGCGGAGTTCGTCGTCACCATCACGCTGCCCAACCTGGACCGCTTCCTCGCGCAGGAGTCCCACGGCGGCATCGTGCAGGGCACGCTGCACGTGCGCGGCTTCACGCCGCCCGGGGGCGCGCCGGTGGAGAACGGCGTCTTCAACCTCTTCGTGGGCACGGAGCGCTTCTACGAGCGGCGCATGCTGTACCTCATGCCCTTCACCGGCGTGGACGGCCAGCCGTACCTCCTGGATGGCTACAAGGAGGTCAACGACGACGCGGGCTTCGACGTGTGGAGCGACACGTCCACGCTCTACACCGTGCTGCGCAAGGGGCACGAGCGCACCGGCCCCATCGTCGCCACGGGCATCATCCGCCTGCACCTGCCGGACTTCCTCCAGCAGCTCACCACGTTCTCCGTGCTGGGCACGTCCTCGCCGCTGAAGCAGGCGGACGCGCTGAGGCGCTTCGGCGGCATGTTCATGGGCACGCTCTGGGACGTCTTCGCCCGCGCGAAGTTCGACTGAGGGGGGACACAGCATGGGCATGGCGAAGAAGTACGACGTGGTGGTGGTGGGCTCCGGCTTCGGCGGCTCCATCACCGCGCTCCGGCTGGCGCAGGCGGGCAGGTCCGTGGCGGTGCTGGAGCGGGGCCGCCGGTACAACCCGGGCCAGTTCCCCCGGGACGTCACCCGCGCGGATGAGCTGCTCTGGCGCCACCCCCTCCGCCCGGAGGCGCGCGGGCTCTACGACGTGCGCTTCCTGTCCGGCATCGGCACGGTGACGGCGAGCGGCGTGGGCGGCGGGTCGCTCGTCTACGCCAACATCCACGTGCGGCCGGACCCCATCGTCTTCGACCACCCGCGCTGGCCCCGGGGCTTCAGCCGCGAGGCCCTGGACCCCTACTACGACAAGGTGGCGCGCGAGCTGGACGTGAAGCCGTTCCCCGCGTCGGAACCGCTGCGGAAGCGCGACCTGTTCCAGCAGGCCGCCCGGCGCATGGGCCGCCAGACCTTCGACCCGGACGAGGCCGTCTCCTGGACGGAGCCCTCCGCCCCGGGCCGCAAGGCGTGCCAGCGCTGCTCGGAGTGCGAGTTCGGCTGCCAGTACGGCGCGAAGAACACCCTGGACCTCACCTACCTGGCGCGAGCGGAGAAGCTGGGCGCCACGGTGTGGCCGGGCCTGTCCGTGTCCCACGTGCAGCGCGTGGCGGGCGGCTACCGGGTGCACTTCAAGGACCTGGCCACCGGTGAGAAGTCGTCCGTGGAGGGCAGCCGCGTGGTGCTGTCCGCCGGGTCGCTGGGCACGGTGGAGATATTGCTGCGCAGCCGCGACCGGGCCCGCACGCTGCCGCTGGTGAGCGACTGGCTGGGCAGGGGCTACTCCGGCAACGGCGACTTCCTGGGCTCGCTGCACGGCAGCCGCGAGGAGATCCTCCCGTGGGAGGGGCCGGACGTGGCCACGGTGATGCGCTTCTTCGACGCCGCGCCGCGCTTCACGATGGTGACGGCCACGTTCAACCGGCCGGCCACGGAGGTGCTCGCGGGGCTGGGGCAGCCGAGGCTGGGCCTGCTGGGCGGCGTGGGGGCCCCGCTGTGGCCGAAGCTGTGGCCGCTGCTGCACGGCGCGTTCGCCAAGGGGCTGTTCAACAAGCCGCTGGGCACCGGCGTGGACGCGGCGCGCACGAGCAACCTCTTCGCCATCGGCCAGGACAATGCCAACGGGCACATGGTGCTCAAGGGCGACCGGCTGGACATCGAATGGGACTACGCCAACGAGAACGTGGCGCTGGTGAACCGCATGACTTCGGCGATGCAGGAGCTGGCCTCGCAGTATGGCGGGACGTTCGCGCCGCTCGTCACGTGGGAGCTGTTCCGCCGGCCGTTCACGGTGCACTCGCTGGGCGGGGCGCACCTGGCGGAGTCCCCGGCCCGGGGCGTCGTGTCGACGGAGGGCGAAGTGTTCAACTACCCCGGACTCTACGTGGCGGATGGCTCGGTCATCCCCACGTCCATCGGTTTCCATCCGGTGATGACCCTCAGCGCGGTGGCCGAGCGCATCGCGGAGGCGGTGGCCCATGGCTTTTGATTACCGAAGCAGCGCGGCGGTGTCCCGGACGCGCTCCCAGGACGTGACGCTCCAGGGACTGCCCCTGGCGGAGCGGTACGACTTCCTCGCGGGCGACGGCGTGCCCCTGAAGCTCACCCGCTACGTGGGCGGCACGAAGGGGCCGGTGCTGCTGGTGCACGGCGCGGGCGTGTGGAGCGGCATGTTCATGCTGCCCACGCTGAAGGAGAACTTCGTCCAGTACCTGGCGCGCCACGGCTACGACACGTGGCTGCTGGACTGGCGCGCCAGCGTGCAACTGCCCCTGCGCCAGTTCACGCTGGACGACGCGGCGGACCACGACATGCCCGCGGCGGTGCGGCGCATCCGTGAAATCACCGGCGCGGAGTCGGTGCAGGCGGTGGTGCACTGCGCGGGGTCCGCGGCGTTCTTCATGTCCATGGCCGCGGGCCACCTGCCGGACGTGCGCACCGTGGTGGCGTCGCAGGTGGCGCTGCACCACCACACGCCGGCCTCCACGCGCTTCAAGGCGCTGCTGCGGGTGCCGGAGCTGCTGGACGCGGGGCTGGACTCGCTCACGCCGGATGAGGCGTCCCGCACGCCGCTGTTCCAGGCGGCCTTCACGAAGGTGTCCAGCTTCCTGCGGATGGAGTGTGACAGTCCGGTGTGCCACCGGCTGTCGTTCATGTACGGCCGGCTGTACCGGCACGCGCGCCTCAACGCGGAGACGCACGCGCGGCTGGAGGAGCAGTTCGGCCGGTGCAACCTGCTGACGTTCCGGCACCTGGGGCAGATGTCGCGCGGCGGCCACGCGGTGAAGTTCGACTTCGGCCGCGCGGAGAACCTGCGGCGCTACGGGCAGGCCCGGCCGCCGGACTACCTGGACCCGGAGCCCTTCCAGCGGCCCATCACGTTCGTCTCCAGCGAGCAGAACCGCACGTACCTGCCGTCCTCCACGGAGCGCACCTTCCAGTGGCTGCGCGAGGCGAACGGCGCGCGCTGGTACCAGCGCCGCATGCTGCCGGGCTACGGCCACCTGGACACCTTCATGGGCAGCACCTCCGCGGACGACACGTACCCGGTGCTGCGCGAGGCGCTGGAGTTCCAGCCCCGCTGACCGGCCGCCGCCGTCCAGGGGAGCAGGAGGCGGAGCGACCGGTCGCCGACGATGGCGGCCCCTTCGCCGGTGCTTACCGTTGGGCCGACGTTGGAAGTCTCTTCCCTCGCTCGGTGGACGTGGAGGCCCGGATGAAAGCGGTCGTGCTGAAAGGCTATGGAGACGTGGACGTGCTCGCGGTGCAGGACATGCCCGAGCCGAAGGTGGGGCCGGGCGAGGTGAAGGTCCGCGTCACCGCCGCGAGCATCAACCCGGTGGACTGGAAGATCCGCCGCGGGGACATGAAGGGGCGGATGGAGCTGAAGTTCCCGGTGGCCATCCTCGGGCGAGACGTGGCCGGTGAGGTCGTGGAGGTCGGCACGGGCGTGGAGGCCTTCGAGCCGGGCGACCGCGTGATGGGCCTGGTGACCGCGGGCTACGCGGAGACGGTGGTCGCGCCCACGGAGGCCTGGGCGAAGGTGCCCGAAAACCTGGACCTGAAGGACGCCGCCGCGCTGCCGCTGGTGACGCTGACGGGCACGCAGCTCATCGAGGAGCACGTGCAGCCCTCGCAGGGGGACACGGTGCTCATCACGGGCGCGCTGGGCGCGGTGGGGCGCTCGGCCGTCTTCGCGGCGCGGGCGCGGGGCGCGCGCATCTGGGCGGGCGTGCGCAAGAGGCAGGTGGAGGAGGCCCGGAAGCTGGGCGTGGACGGCGTCGTCGCGCTGGATGATCCGAAGGACGTCGCGAAGCTGCCCACGCTGGACGCGGTGGCGGACACGGTGGGCGGTGAGGCCGTGGCGGCGGTGCTCGGCAAGGTGAAGCACGGCGGGACGGTGGGCACCGTGGTGGGCGAGCCGAAGGGCGCGAAGGAGAAGGGCCTCGTCGTGCGCAGCTTCCTGGCCCATCCGGATGCGCACCGGCTCGCGCAGCTCGCCGTGAGCGCGGCGAAGGGCGACCTGGTGATTCCCATCAGCCGGACCTTCAAGCTGGACGACGCGCGCGAGGCCCAGAAGGTCGCGGAGCAGGGCGGCGTGGGCAAGGTGCTGCTCGTCAACTGACGCGGGCGTTCAGAACGGGGCGGCGCGGGTGAAGGACACCCGCTGCCCCGTCGCCGGATGCAGGAACGACAGCGTTTCGGCGTGCAGGTGCAGGCGCAGGCCCGCGTGTCCGTACAGCGGGTCTCCCACGATGGGCGCGCCCAGGCCCTGGGGATGCGCCGCGTGGACGCGGAGCTGGTGCGTGCGGCCGGTGCGCGGATGGAAGGCCACGCGCGTGTGGCTCGCCGCGCGGTGGAGGACCTCCCAGTCGGTGACCGCGGGCTTGCCGTGGACGGGGTCCACGATCTGCCGGGGGCGGTCGTCCAGGTCCACGCGCAAGGGCAGGGTGATGGTGCCCGCATCGCCGCGCACGGGACCGTCGATGAGCGCCACGTAGCGCTTGGCCACGTCGCGGTGGAGGAACTGGCGTTGAATCGACGCGTGCGTGCGGCTGTCCAGCGCGGCGACGAGCAACCCGGACGTGTCCAGGTCCAGCCGGTGCGCGAGCAACGGCCCCGTGGCGTGGGGGTAGCGCGCGCGCAGGCGGGTGAGCACGGAGTCCAGGAGGGAGGCCTCCCGGCCCGGCACGGACAGCAGGCCACACGGTTTGTCGATGACGACGAGCCACGCGTCCTCGAAGACGATGGAGAGCTCCGGCGTGGGCGCGGGCGGCGGGACGAAGACGCGCGGCGCGGAGACCTCCAGGCCCTCCAGCATGAAGGGGAGCAGGGGGCCGCACTTGTCCCGGCACGCCGGGTAGAAGGCGCCCTGGATGCGGCCACCGGACGCGGGCGGCGTGCCCCACCAGAACTCCGCGAGCGCCACGGGCTGGAGCCCGTGCGCGAAGGCATGGGCGAGCAGCTTCGCGCCCGCGCAGTCGCCAGCGCCGGAGGGGGGCTCCGCGCCGCCGTAGAGCGAGCGCAGGGGGCGGGTTTCGCCTCGGGCGTTGGTGATGGCGTAGGTGTCGTGGAACTGCTTCATGAAGCCGCGTGAGACGATGCGGCGCAGGCGGTCCAGCGCGCGCACGCGGCGCTCCGCCTTCGCGCGGGCAGGGGCGAGGATGCGCCGGGCCTCTTCCTGCGCCGCGTCCCACCGGCGCTTCTCCGCCTTGTCGCCCCGGCTCTCCTGGTCGAGCGCGTGCAGTGCCTGGGCGCGCTCGGTCTCCGTGAGCGCGGATGGGGGCGAGGCTTGCGGCGACTGTGGCTCTTCGCCCAGAGAACCCGTGCGTAAGGGCATGGCCAGGATGGCCGCCCGGCGTTCGTGACGTTGGCGGCGCCGGGCGTCGTGGCGCAGGCGCATGGCTTCGCGCTCCATGGCCTCACGGGACTGACGGGCGTCATCGTCCTCGCGCAGGCGCCGCAGTTCCTCGGAGGTGCTCCAGGCTTCGGCGCGGGCCAGCAGGGACTTCACCGTGGCGTCGGCCACGGGCTCCACGCGGGCGCGTGCCTCGCGGTCGAAGATGGGCGGCACGAAGCCCGGCACGTCCCAGCGCCCCGCGAGCATCGCGGAGAAGGCTCGCAGCACGCCGAAGGTTCCATCCTGCTTCCGCACCACGAGCACGCCGAACATCTTTCCGCCGTCAGGCCCCTGGAGGATGGAGCTCGGGAGCCCCGGCGCGATGAGCCCTTCACGAAGTGCGGCCTGCATCGACTCCGCGGCCCGGCGCGCGAGGGCGTGCGGGCCCAACGCGTCGAAGGGGCTCGGGAACGCTGCTGGAACTTCATCCGCCCGGGGCGCCGGTTCGAGTGCGGTCAGATGCGGGGCCACGGCGCCGGAGTAGCACGAAATCGCACGCGGGCCGCATCGGTCGTGAAGGCCTGGCGGGCAGGCTGGCTGCCATTGCATGGCCATGTCAGGATTCCGGGTGCGACTCATGCTCATGCACCCTTCATTCGCGATGCTGCTCCCACTCCTCCGGGGCGCCGTGCTCCTGGCGATCCTCGCCACGACCCCGGCGGCGGCTGAAGCGCCAGCGTCCTCCTCGCTCCCCAGCAAGGTCAGCCAGGACGCATGTCCACCGGCGCTGCGCGTCGTGGTGGATCCCCAGGAGCTGAAGAAGCAGGTGCGCGCCGCGAAGACGACCGCCGGCTTGCGGAAGCTCCTCCACCCGCTGGGATTGGACTCCCCGTGGGAGCGGCAGGAGTGCCTGAAGGAGGAGGGACCGGCGTCCGCGCAGCTCGACGTCTTCCGTGCGCGCATCCTGTCCGCGGACGCGCAGGACTTCGTCCTCCAGGTCCGGGGACAGGTGTGTGACGGAATGAAGCTACTGACCGGGGTGGTGCTTCATCCGCTCAGCGGCAAGAACAGCTTCTGCGCCACCCCGATGGGTTTCCTGCCGGGCGTGGTGGAGAGCCAGGCCTTCCGCGTCGTGTTTTCCTTCGAGAACCTCACCGATCCGGTGCGGCAGGTCTTCCGTGTCGAGGAGACCGACGCGGACTCGCGCAACGAATACCAGACGCTGTCGTACTGGGAGGCGCAGGAAGGCGCGTTGCGCTCCATCTTCACCATCGAGTCGGGAAGCCACATGGGCTTCGTCCATGGCTCGACCGAGGTGAAGGTCACCCCGGTGGGCGATGCGTTCCCACGCTTTCTCCAGATCAAGGAGTCCAGCCGGGACTGCGGCAAGTTCATCTACATGCCCTCGGGCGAGAGTGTCTATGAGACCAGTTGCACGGACGCAGAGAACGAGGTGCGCATGTGCTACCGCAAGTCACCCGGTGCATCCGGGGGCTACGACAAGTGCTAGGCCTATGATCGGGTGAATTCCGTGGGTTGGTGATGGAGTTTCACTCGGGCCTTCGGCACGGTGAATCGCCAGCGAATCCGGAGTTGGTGGCGGTTTGCCAACTTTTGCCATTCCTGGGTTTCGCATCGGGGTTTCCAGTATGGGTGATAGGTGGTCTTTCGTCGGCCACATCATCGCGCGGCTATTCCACTAGCAGCCATACCTCTTCCAGCCCTCCTAAAGGTAGTGGCGCACCGCGGAGGCAACAGTGGGGGGCACGCAAGGCGACTCCCGGCGCTCGCCTCGGCAACCGCCTGTTCGAACCGCTGCTGATGGCTGTTCATTCCGCCGGTGCAATGGGGTGCTTATGGTTCATCCAAAAGGCTGTAGTCACGGATGCCTCAATGGGCGAGCAGCATGGGGCACTGGAGGGAATGATGGCAAAGAACCTTGAAACGACACAGTCGAAGCCACCGGAATGGAGGCCTGACAACCTTCAGGCTTCGCTCGACCGACTGTACGCCTGGGTGGATGAACAGACGAGCTCGGTCGTTCGCTGGTATTACGAAAACAAGGCATGGAAGTCGATCGCTTCTCGCTCCCTGCGATTGCTGGCAATCGTCTTCGGGGCAGCGGGCGCCCTGATCCCGATGTGCTCAATAATAATAGGCGGAGATGAACATCAGACGTTGATGGTGAATCAAGTCGGATACATTGTGCTTGGTCTTGCCGCGCTCTGCATTGCGCTCGATCGATTTTACGGATACTCGACAGGCTGGATGAGATACATCCATACCGCACTCATGATCGAAGGATTACAGGAGACGTTCCGCCTGGAATGGTCGAAACTCAGGGCGGAGCAAGGCACCCAGTCGATCGACACGGCACGACTTGAGAGGTTTGTGGCGCTCATTCAGAGGTTGGTTGTTGCGGTGCGGGCACATGTGCAGAAGGAGACGGAAGACTGGATGGCCGAATTCCAATCGAGCCTCGTTCAACTGGAGCAGGAGACTGCACATGCCTGGGAGGGGGCGCACGCGGAGGCGCGCAAGAATGCCGAAGCGATCGAGGCCGTGAGGCTCGCCGAAAGCGAGGAGCAGCGCCCTGGTGCTATCCAGATAACTATCGTGGGCAATGGAGCCTTCGATGAGGGGCTGCAAGTGGAACTCGATGGCAAGCCGCACCTCGACCACGTAACGGGCACGACGTGTGGCATCGCCAAAGTTCCTCCTGGGCTTCACGAGGTGGCGCTGGCAGGGCTTGTGAGCGGAAAATGGAGGCTCGCTTCGAAAGTAGTCGCCGTCGAGCCGAACCAGTTGGCGACCGTCTCGTTGGAACTAGTACCACTTAGTCGGTTGTTGAAGCCGCCGGTCGATCATGATCTACGGTCGCGATGGACCGGCGGACGCTGAAGCGAC